>NZ_JBFAPC010000251.1:0-5260 GCF_040675535.1 Patulibacter sp. NPDC049589
TGCCGACCGGCCCGCTGCCCCTGGCCGGCCCGACGGCCGCCCACGCCGCCACCGCCGGGACCGTCGACCGGGCGGTGCGTCGCCTGCAGGCCGCCCAGCGCTCCGACGGTGGGTTCGGCGCGGAGGTCGGCGCCAAGGCCTCCGATGCCGCGGCCAGCATCTGGGCCGGTCTCGCGCTCGCCGCCGTCGGCGTCCATCCCGGCGACCAGCCCGCGAAGGGCACGACGCTCCTGGCCTACCTGCGACGCCAGGGGTCGAAGGTCGCCGACACCGGCGACCTGGCGCGCCTCGTCCTGGTGCTGCGGCCCGCCGGCGAGGCCGACTCGGCCGCCGGGCGCGCCGCGCTGGCCGCGCTGCGCACGCGGCAGTCGACCGACGGCGGGTTCCCCGACGGCCCGTCCGGGGCGTCGCGGGTCGAGGCCACCGCCTTCGCGGTGCTCGCGCTGCACGACGGGGCCGGCCGCGCGGACGTCGCCGCCGGCGCCGCCTGGCTCCAGTCCGCCCGCGGCGACGAGGGCTGGGGCGCGACGAAGGGCGCGGTGCAGCGCTCCCGGCCGACGGCACTGGCGCTCCAGGCGCTGGAGGCCACGGACACGCTGGCCCCGGACGCCCCGGACGTGGTCGCCGGCCAACGGTTCCTGCTGGACCGCTCCAACGACGACGGCGGGCTCGGCGACCGCAGCGGCGCGCGGTCGGACCCGGTCTCCACGGCCTGGGCGACGCAGGGCCTGAAGGTCACCGGCATCGACCCGCTCTCCGCCCGGCAGACCACCGGGGCGCTGGGCGACGAGACCGTCCGCACCTACCTCCGCGCGCGCCAGCGCTCCGACGGCGGCTTCGGCAGCACCGTCCGGACGGCGCAGGTCCTCCCGGGCCTCAACGGCACGCCGCTGCCGCTGACCGCCGTCGCCCGCGGCAGCGACCTGGCGAGCGACGAGGCGCCGAGCGACGGCCGCGCCAACGCGGCCCGGGGCGGCGGCTCCGGCAGCGGCTCCGACGGCCTCGACGACGCGAAGGCGGGCCCCGGCTCGCAGCCGAGCGGCGGCGCCGGATCGGGCTCGGGGTCCGGGTCGGGCAGCGGCGCCGGGAGCACGCCGTCCTCCACGCCCCCGGCCTCCTCCTCGAGCCCGCCGGCGACGCAGGTGCCGCCCGTCACCTCGACGCCCCCGACGACGACCAGCGCCGCGCCGCCGGCCTCCACCACGTCCGCGACGCCCCCGACCACCACGACCGGTCCGGCGCCCGCGACCGACACCGCCGGCGGGCAGCAGGTCGGCGGCACCGTCGTCGGCGCCGGCTCGGCTCCCGCCGCGGCGGGCGTGGCCACCGGCGGGGGCGGCTCCGGCGACGACGGCGTCGCGATCGCGCTGGCCGTCGTCCTGGTCGTCGTCTTCGGCGCGGGCGCCCAGCTCGAGCGCCGCCGCCCGCGCCGGGTCGCGCCCTGACCGGGCCCGGGCGGATGAGCACGGCTCCGGCGATGCCCACCAGGAAACCCTCCTAGTAGGTAGCGATCCTGGTGCCGGCCGCCGGCCGACGACGCGGGCGATTCGAACCGGCCACGCCCGCCACCACTGCCGACGCGGCGCGCGGGCGCCGTGACGCCGTCCACAGCGACAGCGGCTGTTTTGGGTAGCCTAAGCTGTTAGGGTTTTTGGCATGCCTTCCGACGCCCCCGCCGACCACGACGCGCCCGCCGACGTCTTCGCGGTCCCGGGCCCGCTCGCCGCTCCTGCCGGCCCCGTCCGCCGTTCATCCGCCGCCGAGGAGGCGCGCACCATCGTCGCCGGGACGACGACCGCCACGCTCGGCTCGCTGAGCGAGGACGGAGGCCCATGGGCCTCGATGGTCGCGGTCGCCAGCCTCCGCGACGGCCGCCCGGTGCTCGTCGTCTCGACGCTCGCCGAGCACGGCCGCAACCTGCTGCGCGACAACCGGGCGAGCCTCAGCGTCGTCGCACCGGCGCGGGGCGACGACCCGCTCGACAGCGGTCGCGTCTCGCTCGCCGGGCGGGTCGAGCAGGCCGAGGGCGCCGACGCCGAGGAGGCGCGCGAGGCCTACCAGCTCGCGGTCCCCCCGGCCGGCTTGTTCAGCGGCTTCGGCGACTTCCGCACCTGGGTGCTGCGGGTCGAGCGCATCCGCTGGGTCGGCGGCTACGGCCGGATGGACCACGTGACGGTCCCGGACTACGAGGCGGCCGAGCCCGACCCGGTCGTCCCGGGCTCGGCGGCCGCGATCGGGCACCTCAATGCCGACCACGCCGACGCGCTGCTCGACATGGCGCGCCACCTCGCCGGCTTCACGGACGCCGAGTCCGCCGAGTGCGTGCGGGCCGACCGCTACGGCCTGGACCTCGCCGTCCGCACCCCGCGCGGCGCGACCACCGCGCGGGTGGGGTACGACGAGCGGCTCGACGCCCCCGCCGGGCTCCGCGCCGCCACCGTGGCGCTGACGAAGAAGGCCCGGGGCGGCGCGCTCGCGCTGCTCGTGACCCTCGCGAGCGTCGCCGGCCTGGGCGCCGGCCCGCTGGCCGGCGACGCGCAGGCGTGGTCGGGGACGGAGCCGGCGCCGCTGACGACCCCCACGGCGTTCGCGACCCCGGGCGCCGCGTCCGCCGCCACGACGCTCGCGGCTCCCGGCGCCTGGGACTCGGGCGCGACGCCCGCGGCCCCCGCCGCCTCGACCCCCGGCACCTCGACCCTGAAGGCCGCCGCGTCGACGAAGGCCGCGAAGAGGACGACCGCACCCAAGCGCGTCGTCACGCTCTCGCCGTTCCTCTCGAACGCCACCTCGCGCCTGGGGGTCAAGCCGATCGCAATGGCTCAGGCCGGCTCCTACATCAAGCCGGTCGCGGGCCTGAAGGGCGTCCGCCAGCTGAAGATGGGCCACCCCGACGGCCCGAACATCGAGACGCTGATCCGCCTGCGCCCCGACCTCGTGCTCTCGTCGCCGAACTGGCGGACGGGCACGCCGAAGATCCAGGAGCAGAAGATCCCCGTCGTCGACGGCTACGACCCGCTGCGCGTCAACACGGTGTCCCCCGCCGTCCGCCTGATCGCGGCGAAGCTCGGCAAGTCGAAGCAGACGGCCGCCCGGCTGACGAAGCGCATCGACGACGGCATCCGCAAGGCCCGCGCCGGCATCAAGGTCCGCCCGAAGGTCCTCGTCGTCCTGGGCGTCGGGCGCAACACGATCGCCTTCCTGCCCAACAGCTGGGGCGGCGACCTCGTCGGCTACGCCGGCGGCCAGCTCGTGACCTCGGGCCTGAAGGCCACGTTCGACGCCGGCACGCCGGGCAGCTTCGCGCCGCTGAGCGACGAGGAGGTCCTGCGCCGCAACCCGGACGTGATCATCGTCGTCCCGCACGGCGCGGCGTCGTCGATCCCGTCGACGATCGAGTTCTTCAAGAACAAGCCGGGCTGGGCGCCGACCGCCGCCGCGAAGAACGGCCGCATCTACATCGCCGACCCCGAGCGGCTGCTGCAGTCCTCCGACGACCCGGGCGCGATGATCACCTGGGTCCGCAAGACCTTCCTGCGCAACTGAGTCCTCGATGCCCCTGCGCCAGCTGGGCGTGCTGACGGTCGCGTCGGTCGCCCTCGTGGTCGCCGCCGTCCTGTCGATCGCCCTCGGGTCGACGACGGTGTCCGTCCACGACGTCCTCCACGCCCTGCCGCTGGTCGGCGACGGCCAGGTGGACCCCGCGACCGACCAGATCGTCAACAGCCTGCGGATCCCGCGGACGGTCACGGCGATCCTCGTCGGAGCCTCGCTCGGGGTCGCCGGCGCGCTGCTGCAGGGGGCGCTCTCCAACCCGCTGGCGTCGCCGGACGTCATCGGCGTGACCGCGGGCTCGGGCTTCGGCGCGATGATCCTGCTGCTGGCCGCCCCGAGCTCGATCGCCCTGGTGCCGCTGAGCGCCCTGGTCTTCGGCCTGATCGCCACCGCGCTGGTCTTCATGGTCGCGTGGGCGGGGCGCGGCGGCGGCAGCGTCGCCCGGCTGATCCTCGCCGGCATCGCCGTCAGCGCCGTCTTCACCGCGGGCACGACCGCGCTGATGACCGCGTACCCCGACCGCGTCTCGTCGGCGATCTTCTTCGTCGCCGGCTACCTCAGCTACGACGGCTGGGGCACGCTGCGCGACGTCTGGCCGTACCTCGCCGTGGGGCTCGCGGCCGCCGTCCTGCTGATCCGGCCGCTCGACCGCCTGGCGCTCGGCGACGACGTGGCGCAGTCGCTCGGCGTCCGTCCCCGCGTCGTGCGCCTCTGCGCCGCCGGCGTCGCGGCGCTGCTGGCCGCCGCGTCCGCCGCGCTGGCCGGGCTGCTCGGCTTCCTCGGGCTCGTCGTCCCCCACACCGTCCGCCTGGCCGGCGGCACGTCGTCGCACCGCTTCGTCGTGCCGACGTCGGCCGTCGCCGGCGCCGCGCTGCTGCTCATCGCCGACACCGTCGCCCGAAGGATCGCCGCGCCGACCGACCTGCCCGTCGGGCCGTTCATGGTCGTCCTCGGCGTGCCGCTGTTCCTCTGGCTGCTGCGGAAGGCCGTCTGATGACCGCCGCCGAGCCGCTGCTGACCGTCCGCGACCTGCGGGTCCGGCTCGGCGGCCAGGAGATCGTCCAGAGCGCCGACCTGCAGCTGCGGCCCGGGACGCTCGTCGCGGTCGTCGGGCCCAACGGCGCGGGCAAGTCGACGATCGTGCGCGCCGCCGCGGGACTCCTGAAGCCCGCCGGCGGCAGCATCGAGTGGGGCGGGACAGAGATCCGGCGCGTCGGACCGAAGCGCCTGGCGCGGCTGCGGGCGTTCGTCCCCCAGCGCCCGGAGGTCCCACAGGGGATCACCGTGCGCGAGGCCGCCCTGATCGGCCGCTCGTCCCAGATCGGCGTGCTCAGCCGCCCCGGCGCCGCCGACCGCGCCGCAGCGATGGCCTCCCTGGAGCGCGCCGACGCGGCCGAGTTCGCGGACCGCCAGCTCTCGACGCTCTCGGGCGGCGAGCTCCAGCGCGTGCAGCTCGCCGTCGGGCTCGCCCAGGGCGCCCCGGCACTGATCGCCGACGAGCCGACGTCCGCGCTGGACCTCGGCGCCACGGCCACGATCGCCCGGCTGCTGCGCCGCCTGGCCGACGAGGGGCTCGGCATCATCCTCGTCGTCCACGACCTCGCGCTCGGATCGGTCCTCCCGACATGACGAGGTGAACGACGTCGCCAGCCGGCGAAAGCGCCGCTCGAGCGGAGGCAACCGCATCGAGACGGGGCATTCCGTCCTC
>NZ_JBFAPC010000252.1:0-5238 GCF_040675535.1 Patulibacter sp. NPDC049589
TCCCCCGCGCCCCCCCACCCCGCCCGCCTTATCGTTTTGTTGGTGCATTTCTGCGGCCCCTCCCCGTGGTGCCGTCGCGCGGACGGCGCGACGCCGTCGTGCGCCCGAAGGGCGGCGGGATCCCGCGCCGGGACCGCGCGCCCTCATCGCCGGGTCACCGGGACCTCGCGGAACACCGGCCAGCTGCCGACCTGGACGTCCACCGCGTCGACGCCCTCCGGCGGCGCCGCGAACATCCAGCTGGCGTCGATCGGCAGGCCGTCGGCCCCGCCGGCCCAGGTCATCGAGGCGAGCACCTCGCCCTCGCTGTCCTCCAGCGGCGCGTGACGGCGGAGGTGAACCGGATCGATCAGGTGCGCGTCGACCACGTCGGTGTTGCGGCCCGGGTCGATCTCGTAGAGCGTCGGGGCGTACGGGGCCCTCCCGCCCTCGAACCGCGGCGCGTCCCACGTCCACCCGTGGACGACGGCCGTGAAGCGCAGGGTCGCGAGCCGCCCGCGGACCGTCAGCCCGCGCACCAGCAGGTCGGCGGTGGGCCGGACGTCGGCCGGCGCGTCCTCGGGGGTCCGCAGCGCGACCCGCCGCCGGGCGATCACGTCGCGGTCGTCGGTCCGTCCGGGCCACGCGCCGGAGCGGTCGCGGCCCGCGGACGACGACGCGCCCGCGGGACGATCCCCGCCGGCGGACGTCGACGCCGCGGGAGGCCCGGCGCCGCCGTCACCCCCGCAGGCCGCCAGGAACGCGGCGCAGGAGACGGCGGTGAGGGCCCGGGCGGCGCGGCGCCCGGAGGGGGACTGGAGCATGGCCGGGACGCTACGAGCGCCGGTGTCGCGCGGGACCCCGGGACGGTGCCGACTTCGCGCCGGCTCGCGCGCGATCCTCCGCCGCAGCGACGCTCCTCCCGGCGACCGGCCCCGGGCCGATCGCGTGCGGGCTACGCTGTCGGTGTGCGTGCGTTGCCCCGGTCCCGACCGCTCCGGCTGCTGCTGGGGCTCGTTCTCGTCCTCGCCGCGGCGGTCTCCGCGAGCAACGGCTACGTCCTCGCGCGCGGATCCGGGGGCACCGACGACGTCGCCGCCGTCCGCCCCGCGCAGACCGCGATCGTCCTCGGCGCGCTCGTGAACCCCGACGGGCGCATGAGCGGCATGCTTCAGGACCGCGTCGACCGCGCGCTGCAGCTCTGGCGGGCCGGCAAGGTCCACCGGATCCTCGTCTCGGGCGACCACCTCCGCTGGGGCTACGACGAGCCGACGACCATGCGTCGGGCCCTCCAGAAGGCCGGGGTCCCGGGCTCCGCGATCTTCACCGACCACGCGGGCGTCGACACCCGCGCGACGATGGTGCGCGCCCGCGAGGTCTTCGGGGTCCGCGACGCGGTCGTCGTCACGCAGGGCTTCCACATGGCGCGCTCGCTGTACCTGGCCCGCGCCGCGGGAATCAGCGCCCAGGGCGTCACGAGCGACCTGCACCGCTACGGCCGGCAGGGCCAGAAGAGCGACGTCCGCGAGGTCCTGGCCCGGACCAAGAGCGTCGCCGCCCAGGTGCTCGGCCAGCACGTGCTGCTCGGGCCGTCCCACCCGATCGCCGGCGACGGACGCCTGAGCTGGGGCCCGCCCGGGCCCCCGGGCCCCGCCCGCTCGGCCGGTCCGGCCGGCGTCACGACCCCGGCTCCCTGAGTCCGGCGTGTCCTCGGACGACCGGATCCGCGAGACGATCGACGGGCTCCTGGACGCCCGTCGGGCCGGCGCCACGATCTGCCCGTCCGACGCGGCCCGGGCGCTGCGCCCGGACGGCGACTGGCGGGCGCTGATGGACGACGTGCGGCGCGTCGCGGCGGACGAGGCCGGGGCCGGGCGGCTCGAGCTCCGGCAGGGCGGCCGGCCGGTCGATCCGTCCGGGGCCCGCGGCCCGATCCGCCTGGGCCGGCCCCCCCGTGCCGGGCGACGGCTGACCCGCCGCCCGCCCGGCACCGCCACGCGCCCCGCGGGCCGGGGCCCCCCACCGCCGCGAGCCCTGTGACGTCGGTCGCGGGCCGGACGTCGCGGAACTCCAGCGGACGTGGAGGTCTACGGCGTAGCGGACGCCTCCGGCAGGGCCCCGCACGTACGCCGTCCCCGACGGGACGACGCCCTCCGCGCCCACTCCCGAGAACGAATGTACGAGAACGTATTTTCGCGTAGGATGACCGCGTGAACTCGCTCGTATCCCGATCCGCGCGTTCCTCGCAGCCCCTCGACCCGGAGACGACGGCATGATTCCCGCCGGATCGCCTCCGGAGCAGGCGCTCGACGAACCGTTCCGTGATCCGACCGCACCGGGCGGGTCGGACCAGCTGATCGGGGGTCCGGCCGCGCCGCGACAGACCCGGCGCACGGTCGACGCCCTCGAACGCCTGCGCACCCGGCTGGCGAACACCCAGCTGCTCCTCGACGACTACCTGGCGCGCCTCGACGCGCCCGTCGCGTCCGGCGCCGCCCTCGCCGACTGACCACCCGGGCCCGGCCGGCCCGGCGTCCCTCCGCGTGAGGGGCGCCGGTGCCACCCCCATCCGCCGGGCCCGCTCGCCTCGGACCGTCCGCATCCGGTCCACCTCGTTCGAGCTCGTCGACGGACCCGGCGCCCGTGGACCCGGAGGCCGGGAAGGGCTGGGCGCTCAGACCCGCCCGACGGCCGACTCCGCGGCCAGCGCCAGCAGCTCCTTCGCCGCGGACGCCGGGTCGGCGATCACGAAGAGGTGGGTCGTCCCCCGGCCCTGGTCGAGTGCCAGGCGCGGCCGCAGCCCGCCCGCGAACGCGTCGAGCACCCGGACCCCCGCGACGCGGAAGCCCGTGACCTCGGCCAGCGGCAGCGCCCAATCGGGCTCCTTCAGCCGCCGCTCCAGCGGCGAGGGGCGGAACACGACGTCGTCGCCGAGCACGAGCAGGGTGCCGCCCGCCGCCCGGAACCGGCTGCCGACGCGGCTCGCCCCGCGGCCCCAGCGCTGCTCCCCGGTCACCGCTCAGGCGCTCCGCAGCTCGGACGCCGGCAGGTCGTCGGGCAGCGGCACGTCCGCCACGGACTGCGGCTCACCGTCCCAGGCCGCGTACGCGCGGGCGTCGCGGGGCTCGTGCTCCCCGTAGCCGCCGAGCGCCAGCACCGACAGGCGCTCGGGCCCGCGGTTGAGCAGGCTCCGGCGGACCTCCGGCGCGATCCGGATCAGCTCGTCCGGGCCGAAGTCGTGCTCCCCGTCCTCGAACGCCACCGTCAGACGGCCCGCGAGGACGAGGTAGACCTCCTCCTGGCGCTCGTGCTCGTGGATCCGCATGCGCTGGCCGGGCTCCAGGACGAGCTGGTTGATCCCGAAGCTCGTGACGCCGAGCGGCTTGCGCAGCCGGTTGAAGCGCTCGGGAGCGGTCGGGGCGAGCTTGGCGGTGCTGAAGGACGCGGCCATGTCGGGACCCTAACGCGCCGCGGGGCTCACTCCGAGGACCCCTCCTGCTCGTTCTCGTAGCGGGTGGTGGACGCCTGCGAGTCCGTGCGGCCGTCCCCGTAGCGGATCGTCCGGGTGACGGTGATCTGGAAGTCGCCGCCGTCGGCCTTCTCGCGGTCCCCGGCCTTCGCCGTGACGCGCCGGCCGCCGTTGTCGCCGTAGAGCGTGACCGTCACGCCGGCGTCGTCGTAGCTCGTGCGGATGAGCACCGGGGCGTCGGTGTCGTTCGTCCACCGCATGTCGATGTCGGGGAAGTTCAGCGTCGACTCGCGGCCCGGCGGATAGCGGTCGATGTAGAGGCTGTGCGGCTGGTGGGCGTCGATCTGCAGGCCGGCGAAGTACGCGGCGTTGTACATCGTCGTCGAGAACTGCGAGACGCCGCCGCCGATCGACGGCTCGATCCGGTTGTCGGAGATGAACGGCGCCTCGACGTAGCCCTTGGCCTTCGTCCGCTCGCCGGTGATGCCGTTGAGCGAGAACTGCTGGCCCGGCGCGATCACGGTCCCGTCGACGGTGCGGGCCATCTGCCGGATGTTCGTCACCCGGGGCTGACCGGCGACGTAGGGCGTGGTGAAGGTGCCGATCAGGCTGTCGATCCTCCGCGCGGTCGTGGAGGTGACCTTCGGCTGCACCGTCTTCCGGGGGACGGCGACCGTGTGCCGGCCGGCCCGGATCGCGGTCTCGATGCGGGTCGCGAGCAGGTCGCGCCGGACCTCGCGGCCGACGCGGCCGGCCCGGACGGTGACCGAGGCCGACTTCGGCCGCCAGCTGACGTCGCCCTTCTCCGTCAGGCTCGCGCCCGACGCGGGGGCCGACACCGTGGCGTCGCGGGCGACCTTGCGGCCGCGCTTGACGATCCGGTCCAGGAGCGCGGTCAGCGCCTTGCCGCCGGCGCCGAGCGTCGCGCTGCGGCCGTCCTCGCGGCTCTCGAGCGCGAGCAGGTCGGCCGTCTGCGCGGTGGTCAGGGTCAGCGGCGAGCCCGCGCCGGTCAGGCGCAGCGGCTGGCGCAGGTACTCCTCCGCCGCGCCGGCGAGGGTCTGCAGGTCCGACGCCGAGACCGCCGGGACGGCCTTCAGCGGGACGTCCAGCGGACCGCGGCGGCCGGCGCGCAGCTCGCGGCGGATCCGCGACACGAGCTTGGCGGTGTCGACCGTGCGCCCGGCCCGGGACTTCGTGGTCGAGACCTCGAGCGTCTCCGGGTCGACCTTCAGGGCGCCGGCGTAGGCGCCGCGGGCGACCTTCTCGGTCACGCCGGCCAGCGCCTTGCGGGCCTTGGTGGTGTCGAACGTCGAGCGGACCGGGACGTCGCGGTGGGTCACGAGGCCCTTCAGGGGGCCGACGATCGCGTTCAGGCCGCCGCCGCGACCGGCGTCGACGGCCGCCTTGGCCGTGGCGTCGAGGTCGATCGCGTAGCCGAGGTCGGACGCCTTGACGGCGATGGTGTCGCCGTCGGCCCGCAGGAGCACGGTGCGCTGCGCGCCGAGGACCGGGCCGAGGCGCTCGGCGATCCGGTCCGCCGGGATGCCCGCGACGGAGATCCCCGCGACGCGGGTCCCGGGCAGGGCCTCGCCGTCGTGGCTCTTGCCGATCACGAGCGACGTCACGACGACCGCGAGCACGAGCACCAGGACGACGCTGAGGGCCACGAGCCGGCCGGTGATCCGGCGCGGCGCCGCGGGGCGGGCGCCGCCGGGGCGCCGGGGGCCGTCGGCGGAGGGACGACGCGGGCCGTCCCCGGACGGCCGGCGCGGGCCGCTCCCGGACGGTAC
>NZ_JBFAPC010000253.1:0-5195 GCF_040675535.1 Patulibacter sp. NPDC049589
TCGCCCTCCGGGCGCCCTTCGCGAGCCGCCAGCCGCGTCTCCGCGGGACCGCCGGGCTCAACTAACAGGTGTGCGAGAGATCTTGACGCGGGACAGCCCCCCCACGACCTTCGCGGAGACGGCCGGCGGTAACGCCAACACCTGGACGAACTACGCCAACGCGGGCGGGACGCAAGGGCCCACGATCCCGGGTGGAGCGACCGTCCAGATCGCCTGCAAGATCCCCGGCTTCCGGGTCGCAGACGGCAACACCTGGTGGTACCGGATCGCGCAATCGCCGTGGAGCAACGCATTCTACGTCTCCGCTGATGCCTTCTACAACAACGGCCAGACGTCCGGAAGCCTCCGCGGAACCCCGTTCGTGGATCCCGCGGTCGTCAACTGCTGACGCGGCTCGCGTCACTCGACGATCCACCCGACGGAACGGACGATGGCGACCCCGCTTCGTCGGCGTGTCCCCGGCGCCTCGCCCGCGACTATCCGGCCAACGTCCCGTCGGGAGTGAACCATCGGTGTTCCATTTCGGCGACGTCGGAGATCCGCTCGCAGTCGCGGTCGCGGTGGACGAGCACAACGCCGGCACGACGCGCAGCAGACGCCAAGGTCCGGCGGGGTTACGCGACGGTGGTCGCCTCCACCTGCAAGGGGCTAGCTGGAGGTCGCGCGCGTCCGGCGCGAGACGGGTGCGCTCGAGCACGACCACATCGCAGACCAGCACGAGCCTGGGCGCCGCCGCAGGCATTGAACCACGCAGCCAGCTCGGGAACCGCCGGTCCCGCACCCACGTCCAGACCCCCGTGTCGAACAGCGCGGGGCGCTCCAGCCGAACAGGCTCCGGACCTAGCCCGGATCTTGCGTGAAGGTCTGCGTTTGAGGCGTAGATCGGGCGTGGAGGTCAGTGCTGGGCCTGTGATGCGTCTCGGGGCAGCTTTGTCGTGGTGGCTGGCGCGTGTGGCGTGGCCGGGAGGGGCCGCGGGGCGGTGTTGGTGGTGGTTTCGGGCAGCGGTAGGCGGGCGTCGTGGTCAGCGCGCCCGGGAGCCGGGTTCAGATCTGTGTCGGGTCGGGGCGATGTTCAGGTCGGTGGTCCGAGTGCGGCCAGCCGGGTGTAGCCAGCGGTCATCTGCTCGGCCCAGGGCCACTGTTGGTCGATCCGCATCCGGGCGGGTGCGTGCGTGCATCGCGATCCGGGCGGCGACGTGCAGCAGCCGGTAGCGCTGCCTAGTTGTTGCAGACGATGTGGATGTCCAGATCGGCGGGGACCTCGTTGTCGATCTTCGTCAGGGACTTCTTCAACTCGGCCGCGCGGTGCTTGCGGTGTGTGGAACTGACGACCGTTCCGTCCTCGATGTTGAGTGCGGCGACGATGCTGGTGGTGCCGTGCCGGAGGTAGTCGTGGGTGCGCGTCTCCGGCATGTCGGGCATCTTCGGCAACGTCGGCTGCCGGGGACGTTTGCCCGCCGCGATCACGAAGTCGACGCGGGCGTCCCGGGAACAAAGCACCGCTCCGCGCACGTCGTCGATCATCGCCTGCGCCGTCGGCCGTGGGCCCATCGTGGTCACGGTCACGACGTCCGCCGCGAGAGCCACGCAGCGGTCGATCGCCCGCGGCAGGATCGCCGCCGCGGCACCGCCGTTCTCCAGCACCCGGACCGACGCGATCCGTGCCCACGACCACGTCGCCAGCACCGCCTCGGCGACGAGCGTCCCGTGATCGCTGCCCGGGTCCACGAGACCCGCCAGGGTCGTCAGCGTGTCGGCCAGCACCAGGGAGGCGCCCACGGCCGGGACGGAGCGGACCCCGCCGTCGACGAGGCAGGCCAGAGGGGCCGCCGCCGGCGCCGGCGTGCGACTCGGGGTCCCCGAGACGCCTGTGGGTCTCCCTGCCTGTGTGGCCCCGTCATCCGCCGCGTACCCGGTCCACGGACGTCGTACGGACGTCCGTCCGATGGGACGCCCCGGCCCGTCCGCGTGTTCCCACGCCTGCGGCGACGCTCGCGCCGTCAGGTATCGGGGGGTCGCGTCGTACACGACGCCGAACCCCTGTGGTCAGGGGTAGCCCTAGTCCTCTCGAGGTCCGAATGCGTCTCGAACCGCGCCCCCGGCGCCGCATCAACCCCGTGGCCCTTGCCGTGATCCGGCCGGCGCTGCGCTATTCCTACACCCGGGAGGCGTACGTCCTGCGGGTGATCGGGAGCCAGTACGGGCCGGTGTTCGTCCGCGCCCCGCCATCACCACCGGAGGGTCGCGAGGACGCCCATAACTGACGCCCTCCCCCACCCTTCGCGACCGTCGTGCCCAGGTCTTCCGGGAGGGTGACCACTCGTCCAAGCCGCTTGGTCACAGCGTTCACCTTCGCTACGCTCGACGTGGCCTGCGAGTTCCCCCGTCGAGGGCCGATCCGACCTCGACCCTTGGAGCGCAGGTGCTCGAACCCCTCACGGTCCGGCGGGAGATCGTCGAAGCGGCCCTCTCGCAACTCGCGACGGCCGGACTCGAGCAGGTGTTCAAGTGGGTGACGCCCGAGCGCTTGGCCGCCGACGGGCCGTGGGCACCATCGACGATCCGGTACCAGTTCGGACACGGCGACGGCCACGACGAGAAGGGGCGGCTCGCGTTCCGGCGCGTCGATCTCGCCCTGGCGATGCTCGAGGTCGCCCTCGACGACGACTCGGGCGCCGACGCCGAGACCCAGGCCGAGGGGATCACCGCTGAGCCCCTGACCCCGTCGACGGTCGCGGACCGGCTGGCGGCCGTCGTCGCCGACGCCGACCGGCTCGTCCCCAGCCTGACCGCCCGCGACCTCCCGCACGGTGCGCGGATGTCCCACCTGGCCCTCGCCTTCGCGGACTCCGACGTCGAGGCCGCCCGGCTGCTGCGCGCCGACCGGCGGCGCCGGACCGCGTCGGCGACCGCGGCGTACAAGGCGCTGATGGGCGCCCTCGATCGCCAGATGCGGCCGGGCCGCCGCATCGAGGAGCTCGCCGACGCCATCGACGCGCTGCTCGACGGGCACGCGTCGCGCGTGCGCTGCGACCCGCAGACCTCCGCCGACTGGCTCGGCGAGACCGTCCTCGCCGTCTTCGCGTCCTTCACCGTGCGTCGGGGCGAGGACCCACGGGACGCCGCCGCCGACCTGCTCCGCTGAGCAACGCACCCCGGTCCGCGCCCGTTCGCCCTGGCCTGCTCCGGCCGGCGCGCTGCCTCGTCGACCGGTTCAGGTGATCCGCGGACGGTGACCGCGGCTGTCGGGCAGGACGCGGACGGAGGCTCCCTCCGCGTCGGCCGCGCGCAGCAGGGGCACGTCCGAGCTCAGCACGGCGTCGCCCGAACCGACCGCCGCCACGCAGAGGCAGTCCGCCAGGGACAGAGGCGCCGTATCGCGGTGGTAGCGGCGCGCACGCAGCGCCCCGGCCCGGCGGGCGAGGGTCACGTCCACCGGTCGCACCTCGAGCAGCGCGACCAGGCGGTCGGCGGCCGCGTCGACCTCACCCTGCGGAAGGCCGATCCGGCGAACCAGCACGTCGGTCAGCTCTGCCACGTTGACCGACACCACCGCCGCCTCGCCGCTCCGCAGGGCGTCGGCGACCTCGCCGGCCGCCGGCTCCCCACGGACGAACGCCACCAACGCCGAGGCGTCCAGGAGCAGGCTCATACCGCGTCCGGACGTCGGACCTCCGCCGCGGCATCGTCGGCACGCAGGTCCGCCAGCGCCCGCTCGGTGGTCACCGCTTCGGCACGGCCGGCGAAGATCCCTTGCAGCGCCGCGACCGGATCGTCCGGAGCCGGGCGGAGCACGAGCTCGTCACCCCGATCCTCGACCTCCACCACCGACGTCCCCCACCGGTGCCGAACCTCCGCCGGAACCGAGACCTGTCCCCCCCGCGAGATACGCAACGTCCTCATGCCATGATGCTAGTCCATGGTCATGGGCACATGCTCATGGACCTCCCAGGACGCCGCACACATCGTGGCGACGCCGATGCCCGGCGAAGCACCGCTCGTCGTTGCGCTCACCGACTCGTTCGCGGGTTTTCGCAACGAATACACCGTTCACGTCCGGTAGCCTCTCCCTCGGCCTGCGAGTCCCCGTCGAGGGCCATGCTCCGTCCTCGACCCACCAGGATCGCATCCGTGCTCGATGCCGTACCGGCACCAACCTCGACGTCAGACAGGACGGCGTCCGTCGCCGACGGGCCCGTGCTCACCGCGCGTGAGCTCGTCGTGCTGACGCTGATCGTCGACGGGCTGACCAACCCGGAGATCGCCGAACGCCTGACGAACTCGCCACGCACGGTGCAGTCGCACGTCAAGTCGCTGATGCGGAAGTTCGGGGCCCACACGCGCACGCAGCTCGCGGTCTACGCGCTCCGGGCCGGGCTGGTGGCGCTGCACCCGGCCGCCGACTCCGGGTCGCACCCCATCGCGGCCTGACGCACCGCCGCGTGGCGAGCGGCTAGACGAATCCATCATCTAGTGCGCCGTGGTCCGGCCGCGCGGCCCGATGCGCAGGGTCCGGACGTCGCCGGCGTCGAGCGTGGCGCGGCGGCGGGCCAGGTGGGCGATGGCGCCGACGATGACGACGTCGAGCACGATCCACACCGAGAGCAGGAGGGGGAGCCAACTCATGATGGCGACCACCTTCTCAGAAATGGAGTGCGACATGCGTCACAGGACGCGGTGCTTCGTCTGTTCTGCGTGCCCCGAGACCGAGATCGCGCTCCCCGTTCGCCGCGAGAACCCCCTCGCGGGGCCGTCACCCCGGCGTCGTCCGGCCAGCCCGCCCCGTCGGCCGTCCGCCGACGGTCGCGCGGCGCTCAGAGCGCGCAGGCGGGCAGGCTCGCGGCCGACGAGGCCTCGTTGAGCCGGGCGATCGCGATCCGCACGTCCGCGGACCCCCCCGTCCCCCCGCGGGCGGCGGCGCGGGCGGTCCGCTCCACCGCGCGGGCCCTCGCCACCAGGGGTTCCAGGGTGCCCTGCGACTCCGGGCGCCGGCCCTCGAGGGCGACGAACGCGGACGCCAGGCCGCCCGCGGCCGTCTGCACCGCCCGCACGTAGCGCCGATGCTCGGGGGCGCCGGACTTCTCGGGGTCGGGCACCGGCGGCACCGCGCCGACCTCGGCGCGGCAGACGGCCGCGGCGAGCACCGTGAACGACGGGGCGCCCGGCGCCGCCGTCGCCCCGGTGGCCGCGGCACC
>NZ_JBFAPC010000254.1:0-5168 GCF_040675535.1 Patulibacter sp. NPDC049589
GGACGAGCAGGACCTGCCGTCCTGATCGTCCTCTCGTGGTGATCCGCTCCGTCATCTGGTGTACCGCCCCGGGACGGAGCGACCGTCTGCGGCGCGCCGCCGGCCGCGGCCGGTGACCCGTCGGCGGAGCGTGCGTCCCCCGTCGCCGGGGCGGTCGAACCGCCGGCGGGCCCCTCCCGATCCGGAGATCCGGGTACGCCTCCGCCGCCGGCCGCCCCGACGGGATCCGGACCGTCGGGCGTGCTCCCGGACCCGCTCACGGCGCCGGGGGCGCCGCGTCGGCGGCCGCCGGCCGCGGCCGGCGCGCAGGGGTCTTCGACCGCCGCAGCCGCAGCCGGGCGCGCCGGGCCTCCGGGCGCGGTGGCGCCAGCGCGCTGCCGACGGCGAGCAGCACCCAGAGCACAGGGTCCTCCAGGAACGCCGCGTAGCCCATGGTGTGCACGATCAGCGCGATCGTCATCGCCGCGATCGCCGCGCGGGCCGGCAGGTCCTCGGCGTCGCGGACGAGGCGGCGCAGCACGAGCACGAGCAGCACGAGGTAGGCGGCCAAACCGATCAGGCCCTGCTCCGCGGCGATCGTGATCGGGATCGTGTGCGACGCGTCGACGGCCTTGCGCTCGCCGGAGCGCTCGGCGCGGCGGTAGGCGACGGCGAAGCCGCCGGAGCCGACGCCCTCGATCGGGTGGTCGGCCCACAGGCCGATGCCGCCGCCGGTGAGCGTCACGCGGCCGGACGTCGCGTCGTCGGCGCCGCCCTCGTTCAGGCCCTTGATGTTCAGGGCGCCCGGCGCGGCGAGCACCAGCACGACGCCGACGAGCACGACGGCCACGAGCGACCCGAACGCCTTCCAGGGCCCGAAGCGCAGGCCGCCGAGGACGGTCAGGCCGGCCAGCAGCGCGAGGAAGCTCGTCTGCGAGTAGGTCGTGATCAGCGCGCCGAGCAGGATCGCCAGCAGCACGCCGGCGATCGCGACGGTGCGGCCGGCGCGCGTCCACAGCATCGCGGCGGTGATCCCGAGCATCGTCAGCGCCAGGAAGCGCCCGTAGATGTTCGGGTCGAAGAACAGCGAGTTGACCCGGAAGACGTCGTCGATCTGGTTCGACGCGATCACGCGCGGGTTCAGCAGCACGTGGTGCGTCGCCGCCTCGTAGAAGCCGACCCCCGCGAGCGCCAGCGCCACCACGACGACGACCCCGAAGGCCCTGGCGGCGAGCTTCGGCGTCCACGGCACGGTCCGCAGGACGACGTAGAGCAGCGCGAACGGCACGTAAAAGAACGCGACCTGCTCGACGGCCTTGCTCTGGTCGTCGGACCACCAGCTCTCGATCGCGTAGAGCACGACGAACAGCAAGAGCGCGACGTCGGCCGCGCCGGGGCGGCGGTCGCCGTCGGGCGCGTCGGGGTCGGCCTGCGCGCGCTCCCACGCCCAGGCCAGCGCGGCGGCGCCGGTGACGACGTAGAGCGGCAGCAGGAGGTTGACCGGCTGCCCGTCGCCGAGGTCCAGCGGCACGCGGAACGGCAGCACGAACGCGGCGGCCAGCGGCACGAGCAGCGGCCAGCGGCGGAAGATCCACGCGCCGGCGACGAGCACCACGAGCCCTGCGACGACGACGGCCGCGAGCACCGGCGGGTGGTCGCGCAGACGCTCGACCGGGCCGGCGTCCCAGACCTGCGCCAGGAGGATGATCGGCGCGCCGATCAGGGCGATCGCCATCGCCCCCGCCCGGGCGTTGGGGGACTTCAGCAGCAGCGCGAGCGCCGCCGCGAGGGCGACGGCCGTCAGCGCGAGAGTCGTCGCCATGTGCTGTCCATCAGCTCGGAGGTGTCGGGATCGGTGGCGAGGCGCCGGGCGAAGTCCGGGAGCCCGGTGCGGATCACGAAGCCGTCGCCGACCTTGACGGCGGCGATCAGCACGTGGTCGGCGCGGTCGACCGCGGACGCGACGACGGTGTTCTCGCCGGTGTCCTCGAGCGGCCAGCCGACGGGGTAGCCGTCGAACCGCCCGTCGCTGCCGTCGAAGAGCCCGATGTCGTCCTTGTCGTTCTGGACGGGGCCCTGCAGGCGGACGGAGCCGCGGCTCGTGAGGCCGAGCGCGTTCTCCGCCGTGAACGGGCCGGGCGACCGCAGCACCGCGCCGCTGCCGCTCTTCCGGAGGTCCACGGAGCGGCGCAGCCCGGCCGGGTCGAGCCCGGCGAGCGTCCCGCCGCCACGGACGAAGTCGCGCAGCTGCTTGCCGAGGTCGGGGCTGATCCAGCGCTCCTCGCCGACGAGCAGGACACCCTCGTGGCCCGCGATCTTCGGACCCTGGCCCAGCGCGAGCGCGAGGTCGGACGTCAGCTCGAAGCGCTTGCCGTGCCGGGCGAGCCAGGCGAGCGCGGGCGCGTCGCCGGTGTCGAAGCCGCGGGGCAGCGCGCTCAGGACCCGCGGCGCCCGGACGCGGCTGTTGCGGCTCTCCTCCGGGCCCGAAAGCGTGTTGGCGAGCCCGTCGCCGTCGTCGTCCAGGGGGTCGAGGCCCTGCCAGGTGAGCGCCGGCAGGACGACGAGGACGGGCTGCGCCGCGCGGTCGTTGGCCAGGGCGGGGACCTCGACGCGGTGCCCGTTCGCGGACACCGCCAGCCGGTAGAGCGCGCCGCGCTCGGAGCGGGTGCGGACCTTCAGGACCGGCGCGTCCGACGTCCCGCGGTCGACCGGGCGGCGCGTGCCGACGCGCCGCAGGACCCAGTCGTAGCGCTTGCCGCGCGCGTCGACGAAGAACGTCAGCCGGTTGCCGGCGGTGACCGGGGCGGGGTTGGCCTGGACGCCGATGTCGCGGACGGTGATGCCGCCCTTGCCGCGCAGCCGGCCGTCGTCCTCGGTGCCCGGCAGCCCGCCGCCGACCGCCGCGCGGGGGCCACAGCCGCGCACGCCGGCGCGGTCGCGGACGCAGACCTGGATCACGTAGGTGCCCGCCGGCGCGGGGGAGCCGTCCTCGAGCGTCCCGTCCCACGTGGCGGTGCCGGTGCGCGCGCGGTAGACGCGTGGCTGCCCGGCCGCGTCGGACAGCTGCGTACCCGACGTGTCACGCTCGATGCCCTCGACCTTCAGGTCCTTCACGACGGTCGGCGCGCCCGGGCCCGTGCGGACCACGCGGGCCGAGGGCTCCCAGCCGCGCAGGCGCAGGCTGGCCACGAGCGGCTTGCCGTCGACGGTCGGCAGGATCGCGCGGCCCTCGCCGGGAGCGCCGCCGGCGATCGAGATCCCGCGCACGCTCGGGCGCGGCGGGTCGGTGCGCAGCTCGAACGACTTCGTCTGCGCGACGATGCTGCGGCCCTCGTCCTCGAGGACCACCTTCAGCCGGTAGCGGCCGTCGGTGGCGACGCGCCCGGCGTCGTCCTTGCCGTCCCAGACGAAGCGGTTGCGCGTGTAGGCCTTGGCGTGGACGTCCGTCGCGAGCGTCCGGACGACCTGGCCGCCGGGGTCGACGACCTGGACGGTGATCGGCTGCGCGCGCTTGACGACGAAGTAGATCGCGAGCTTGTCGCGGTGCCCGTCGCCGTCGGGCGAGAAGGCGGGCGAGATGCCGATCCGCTGCAGCACCGCCGGCTGGTTCTTCAGCCGCTGGGCGAGGAAGAACGACGCGACGGTCGCGACGACGAGGATCCCGAAGACGACGCGGGCGGCGCGGGTCACAGGGCCTCGAGGTGGGTGTTGGCGATCGCCTCGTGCGTCGGACGGGTGCCGTGGAAGTGGCCGAGCAGCAGGCGGATCACGTTGCCGTGGCAGACGAGCAGGGTGACGTCGCCGTCGCCCTCGGCGGCGCGCGCGTCGGCGACCGCGGGCAGCAGCCGGGCGAGCTGGTCGGCGAACGTCTCGCCGCCCGGGGCCCCGAACGCGGGCTCGAGCCGGCGGAACGCGTCGTACGCGTCCTGGCCGTCGGTGGCGATGACGTCCGCGTAGGTGCGGTCCGTCCACAGGCCGGTGTCGGTCTCCGCCAGCCGCGGGTCGACCTCCGGCGCCATCCCGGTCCGCGCGGCGATGATCGCGGCGGTCTCCATCGCCCGGGTCAGCGGGCTGGCGATCATCCGGGTGACGTCGCCGCGCGCCGCGATGACGTCGGCCAGCGCGGCGGCCTCACCGCGGCCGTGGGCGTCGAGCGGCACGGGACCGCGTCCCTGGAAGCGGCCCTCGTCGTTGTACGCGGTGCGTCCGTGGCGAGCGAGCAGGATCATGCGGCGTGGAGAGCTTCGGCGGTCGGCGCGCGGGTCCTGCCGCCGACCGGATCCGGGCGGGAGGGGCTCCCGTCCGGGCGGACGACCGCGGACCGCCGCGGTCGTCGCCTGCGGGACCCTACGGAACCGCGGTCCCGCCGGTGCCGTCGCTCGTCCCGTCGCCGAGATCCCCGGTCTGGGGCGTGAGCTGGCCGCCGGTGGTCGACTGGGGTGTCGTGGTCGACGTGGCGCCGCCGGTGGAGGACGTGCCGCCAGTGGACGACGTGCCACCCGTGCCCGTCGTCGCGCCGCTGCCGGACGTCGTGGTCGGTGCCTTCTTGGCGGCGTAGTCCTTGCCGACGAGCACGACGAGACGGCTGCTGCCCGCGTTCGCGGCGACATCGTCGGTCATGCGCGCGAGGCGGGCGCCGGGGACGGTCTTCCTCAGCAGCTTCTGGACCGCCTGGGCGGCGAGCCGGTTCTGACGGGTGTTCGACGTCGACGAGCTGTCGGAGCGGTACTGGACGGTGGTCACGTCCTCGTACGCCGGAACGCCGTTGACCGTGTAGTTCGTCGCCTTGCTCATCTGCAGGCGCAGGCTCTGATCGATCAGGTCCGAGACGTCCCCCGCCAGTCCGCCGCTGCCCGACGCGTTGAGCACGAGCGTCGTCATCTCGGTCGGCGGATAGGGCTTCGACGGCGACTTCGGCTTCGGATCCGGATCCGTGCCGCCGGGAGCGCTCTTCGCGCCCGTGCCCTTCGGCCCGTCGCTGCCGCCGCCGATGACGCCGAACGCGAAGAGCAGCGCCAGCAGCACGACGACGCCGACCACGGCGACGCCGATGATCTGACCGATCGAGCGGTCGGGCCCGGAGTCCCGCTCGCGCTCGCGGGCCGTCGCCGCGGCGCCGGCGGGCGTGGACGCGCGTGGTCCGCCGGCGGCGGAGGCCGCCGAGAGGACACGGGTCGCGCCCGGGGAGC
>NZ_JBFAPC010000255.1:0-5143 GCF_040675535.1 Patulibacter sp. NPDC049589
GCAGGGCCATCCGCCCGACCACCCCCTCGAGAGCACCTGCATCGCCCCGGGACGCATCAGCGGACCGCGAGTCACGGGCGGGCGGCCCAGCACGAGTCCGGCGCATGAGCTGCCTCGGCCCGGGAAACCACGAGACGTTCAAACGATCGGAGCACCCATGAGCGGGATCACCCTGAAGAGCGCCCACCGACTGATCGAGGCTGCAGGCGCCGAGGCCGAGAAGATCGGCGTGCCGATGAACATCGCCGTCGTCGACGCCGGCGGGAACCTGACCGCGTTTCACCGTCAGGACGGTGCGTGGATCGGTTCGATCGCGATCAGCCAGGCCAAGGCCTACACCGCGCGGGCGTTCGACATGCCGACTGCCGACCTGCAGCCGATGGTCCAGCCGGGCCAGCCGCTCTACGGCATCGAGACCAGCGACCCGGGCCACATCATCGCGTTCCCCGGCGGTATCCCGCTGACGCAGGGAACCGAGATCATCGGGGCGATTGGCGTGAGCGGCGGCCTCGTCGATCAGGATCAACAGGTCGCAGAAGCAGGGGCAGCGGCACTCTGAGCGTCACTCCGGCGCGCGGTCGCCGGACTTCTGGCGGTCTCGCGCCTCGGGGGCGGCGACGCGCCTGCGGCCAGGGCGAACCGGCCCGCCCCTGCTGCCGGGCGGCGGAGCATCCGAAGCGGACGCTCGCACCTTCCGGGGGCGACTCGCAGCCATGGTGCCCCAACAGGCGATCGATTTCGGGTGGGGTCGCCTACTGCACTGCGGTCAGGAGCCGCGCGCCGATGTCGGCTTCGGCCATGCCGAGCAGGTCTGCGTGGCGGGACTGCCAGCGTCCCTCGTCGAGATCGGCTGTGAGGGCGGTGACTGCGCGTGATTCGATGGTCGCTCCGAGGCGAGCCCAGACCGAGGTGTTGCGGCGGACTTCGGGATCAAGATAGGCCGCCGGACGGTTCCAGTAGCAATGGAAGAACCCGTCAACGCAGTCCGCCGGGATCGGCACCGGCTGCATCGAAGCGCCGAGGACGGCCGCCCTATCGGCGAGCGACGGGCGTCCAGCCGCTGCGATCCCAAACTCCGGGACGTAGTCCCGGACGAGCCAGTAGTCCGGCAGCGTGACGTTGTCCCATTGGAAGACGACGACGCGTCGCGCAACGCGCCGCATCTCTCGGAGACCCGCGATCGGGTCGGTCCAGTGATGATCGGTGAGAACGGCCATCGCCGCGTCGAAGGTGCCGTCGCCGAACGGCAGGTTCTCGGCGGGCGCTGCGACGCACGGCGCGGCTCCCACGGGTCGTTGGTCCCGCATGACCGCGGAGGGCTCAACCGCGGTGACGTCGCGGTCGGGCGGCTCGTACGACCCGGTGCCAGCACCGACATTGAGCACGCTCTCAGCGTCACCCAAGGCGTCCCAGATCCGTTCGGCGATCCGCGGGTCGGTCCTGCGGCCCACCGCGTACGTCCGACCGATCCGGTCGTACAGCGCTCCGGCGTCACCCGTACTCATCAGGCGCACCATAGGCACCGCGCCGATGGCCGGCAACCGCCGCGATCTCTACCCAGCAGATCCGTACCGGTAGCCGATCATGTTCGGACGGTCAGATGGCAGCCCGGGGCGAGTGATCTACGCCGGCGGTGTGTCGTCGGTGGAGTGCAGGGGCCTGTACGTCACGTGGTGGGCCGGTCGGGCGGGCCGCGGTTGCAGATCCACGGGCTCCGGGACGGTCGGCCAGGGCTGGCCGGTCTGGGGGTCGTCGTCGAGCGTGGCGCCCGCGTTGTGCGGCCGGCCGGGTAGGTCGCCGAAGAAGAAGAGGACGGTGTCAGCGCGGGCACGACCCCAGGCCAGTGCCTCAGTCGGCTTCGCGGCCGAAGGGCCGCGAACGACGGTGTTGTTGCCGCTGACCTCGCAGACGTAGGTTGCGGTCCACGTGGTCCCGTCGTCGCTGAGTCGCTCGTGCAGCAGCGCAAGCGCGGTGGAGCGCTCGGGCATCGTCTGTTCGGGACCCCACGGCGAGCGGTGATCCCCGCGAAGACCCAAGACCTCGAGGTGCCGCAGCGCGATCGCGAGAGCGACGTCGGTGGTGTTGCTCTGCAGGTACTCGGTCTCCAAGAAATCGAACCGCCGGAGGTTCACGTGAGGGGTGAGGTCCGGGACGTCGGTGACAGCCAAGAAGACCGCCAGGGGCTCAGGGTTCCCGTCGACGTTCACGAGCGCCAATTTGCGCACGTCGAAGTCGTCGAACTCGGCGCCGCTCATCCGTTGCGCGATCTCGACAACGAGCTCGTGGAGTCCTTCGAAAGCCTGCCCCTCGAACGTCTCGCGCCACGCTCGAGCGTCGAAGTCATCGCTGGGGACCGGGAAGGCCCAGGCGCCGTCACGCGACGCCACGACGACTCCGACACGCACACGCTGCATCCCGCGAGGCTACGCCGCCCGCGATGTCCGGTCGAGCGTTCTGTCGCGCCCCAACCGCCGAGACGTCGGGTCGGGCCCCGAAATGCCCCGATAGCCGATCCCCTCCGGGACGGCCGTCGGCGCCAGGTAGCGCTGCGGGAAGACCGCCGGATAGCGATCGACTCCACAGGCGGCGGATGCGCGCCGGGTCGGTCCCCGACCCGGCCACGCGCGGCCGGTCACCGGCCCGGACACCCGCCCGTCGTGTGACGTCCGACGGCCGGTTTCGTCGCAGATCAGACCCTGGGTAGCAGTGCCATCCACCGACCGGTGGAACGCCTGGGGGAGGCGCATATCCACCGTCTGTCAAAAGGTTTGGACGGACAGACAGTTGACATGTTTCGGACCGAATCGTGATGCCGAACGGGCGCAGGATCAATCCCATGCTCATCGTCTTCGCCGTCCTCGCCGCCTGGGTCGTCCTCAACGTCGCGCTCCTCGGCGCCGTCGCGGTCGCCAACCACCGCGGCCAGGTCCGCGCCGCCGCCCCGGCCGTCATGGCGGTCTCGGTCGCGACCCCGCGCCGCGCCGTCGAACGCCCGCTCCGACGCGACCGCCGGAGACCTTCCGTCCGCGGTCGAGCGCCGTCCCGAGCCCGCCCTGCTCGCCCCGGCGACGCGCAGAGGCCTCACGCTCGGACCGGTAGGACCCGCCGCGGCGCCGGCCTGCCGGAATCCCTTCCGATCCCGCAGGACGTCATCTCGTCTCCGCGGCGTGTCCACGCCCTACCGCCAACCACTGCGTCCGGGCGCGACGTCGTGGGAGCGCTGGCTGGCAGACGTTGCCAACCACGGGCCGGACCCCGTGGCCGATCCCGGGCCGGGTCCCTCGGCCGTGCCCCGGGCATCGTCCGGCTGGCGCGTGCTCCACGCGTGGCTGGTCGCGGCGTTGCTGTGCTTCGTGGCCGGCGCGGACGATTCGACGGTCGTCTCCGGGCTGTTCGTCGTCGCCGTGCCGGTCGACGGGATCCTCCGGGCCGTGCGCACCCGGCTCGACGCCCGCTCGCGGCTCCGCGGCCCCGCGCCGCCTCCGGGCCGCTGAGGGCCGCGATCACCAAGCGACCACCGCCGGACCGCGTCGCTCCCTCCTTCCACCGACCGCCCGCGGCGGACGCGTCGCCGCGGCGCCACCCGGTCTCGGGCGCGTCGCGGCCGGCGTCGGCGGACGCGCCTATCCTCGCTCGGAGAGCAGCTCCTCCGCCGCGTCCGCGAAGGCCCCCGCGGCGTCCATCGTCGCCATCGCCGCGGCCTCCTTCTGCACCGCCGGCCGGCGGTCCTGCGCTCGCCGGTAGGCCGCCAGGAGCGTCGCGGGCGTGAGGCCGTCCGGGCGGACCCGCGCTCCGAGGCCCGCGGCCTCGACGCGGGCGGCGACCTCCGGCTGGTCGCGGCCGTAGGGGACGACGACGAGGGCGACGCCGGCGCCGAGGGCCTTGCCGACGATGCCCATGCCGCCGTGGCAGACGACGGCGGCGGCGCGGGCGAGTACCGGGGCGTGGGGGAGGAACGCCGCGACACGGGCGTTCGGGGCGGCCGGCAGGTCCGGGTCGCGGGCCGCGGCGCCCAGGGTCACGAGCAGGCGGACCGGCTCGTCCCGGAACGCCTCGATCGCCGCGGCCGCCAGGGCGCCGTCGCGCTGCCGGTCGGTCGAGCAGGTCACGAGGACCCACGGGTCGCCGGGCTCGTCGAGCCACGCCGGCGCGGCGGCGGACGACGCCGGGTCCCAGCGCTGCAGGCCCACGAGGCGGAGGCTCGCCGGGGGAGACGGCCGCGGCGGCTCGAGCGGTCCACCGCTGAGCTGGAGCACGATCTGCGGACGCCCCAGGTGGGCGAGGACGTCGCGCACGGGCGGCAGGCCGCGGGCCGCGCGGAGCGCGTTCAGGGTCGGCAGCACCGCGTGGGACCCCGCGTGGCGGACCAGCGCTCGCGCGACGGCGTCGCGCACCGAGCCGGCCGGGCCGCCGCGCGGGGCGAGCCCGGGACCGAACGGCGGCCGTCCCGGCGCGGGCAGCGGGCTGAGATACGGGTTCGAGAGCGCGAACGGCCGGCCCGACGCCTCGGCGGCGACCGTCGCGCCCCACGCCGCGACGTCGACGATCACCGCGTCGGGGTCGAGCTCGCCGGTGACCCGGTCGAGATCCGCGGCGTCCAGTCGCGCCCGGCGCAGCTGATGACGCAGCTCGCCCCGGACGCCGTCCCGCTCCCCGCCCGCAGCGAGGGCCTCGATCGCCGGATCGACGGCCTCCGCCGCGAGCCCCGCCGCCCGCAGCGGCTCGACGAGGCCCGCCGCCGTCCGCACGTGCACGTCGTGGCCGCGGGCCCGCAGCGCGAGCAGGCCGGGGACGAGCGGGAACGCGTGGCCGGCGGCGGGGGAGGTGTACGCGAGCAGGGTGGCCATCGGCCCTTCATCTTCGCTTCATGGGCCTCGCGACAGGGTGACGACACCAACCCACCGAGCCCCTCAGGAGCCCACCATGTCCACCCGCCGCATCCTCCCCATCGCCCTCGTCTCCACCCTCGCCGCCGTCGCCATCGCCCCGTCAGCGGACGCCGCCACGTCGCGCTTCTTCACCACCGGCGCCGAGCAGACGTTCGTCGTCCACGAGTCGCTCAAGGAGGCCGCGTACCTGCTGCGCAGCCCCGAGAACGCCCGCCGGCTGCTGGGCTCGATCCAGCGCCTGGAGGCCGGCGAGG
>NZ_JBFAPC010000256.1:0-5114 GCF_040675535.1 Patulibacter sp. NPDC049589
GCGTGATGAGCCTGCGGCCGGACGGCGCGTCCGGCGCGCTGCTGCAGTCCGTCAACCACGGGGTCGCCGTCTTCGGCGCGTTCCTCGCGGTGGCGGGCCGCCGAGGCGAAGGCCGCCGAGGCCGCAAGGGAGACGACCACCACGCCGACCACGACCGCGACGACGCCGACCACCACCCAGGCGCCGGCGACCCCGACCACCCCCGCCCGGACGACGCCCGCGAAGCCGCAGGCGCCGATCAGGGACGGCGCCGAGGAGTTCGGGAACTGAGGGCTACGCCCCGAGCAGCTCCTGCGCGCGCGCCGCGACGTTCTCCGGCGTGATGCCGAACTTCTCCAGCAGGACGCCGGCCGGGGCCGAGGCGCCGAAGTGGTCGATGCCGACCGTCGTGTCGGCGTAGCGCTCCCAGCCGAACGTCACGGCCGCCTCGACGGCGACCTTCGGGACGTTCACCGGGAGGACGTCGAGCTGGTACTCCTCGTCCTGCTGGTCGAAGAGCTCCCAGGACGGCAGCGAGACGACGCGGGCCTTGACGCCCTGCTCGCCGAGCAGCTTCGCGGCGGCGACGGCGACGTTGACCTCGGAGCCCGTGCCGATGACGATCACGTCCGGCTCCCCGGGGTCGGAGACGACGTAGCCGCCCTTGGGCACGCCGACCCAGGCGGCCTCGTCGCCGCCGTCGCGCTCCAGCGGCTCGAGGTTCTGACGGGACAGCGCCAGGACGGCCGGGCCGTCGAGATCCTCGAGGACCGTCGCCCATGCGGCGAACGTCTCGACGGAGTCGCCGGGCCGCAGCACCGTCAGGATCGGCATCGCGCGCAGCGACGCGAGGTGCTCGACCGGCTGGTGGGTCGGGCCGTCCTCGCCCAGCGCGACGGAGTCGTGCGTGTAGACCCACGCGGTGTGCAGGTTCTGCAACGCCGAGAGGCGGACCGCGCCGCGCATGTAGTCGACGAACTGCAGGAACGTCGAGCCGTACGGGCGGACGATGCCGCCGTGCGCGGCCAGGCCGTTGACGATCGCGCCCATGCCGTGCTCGCGCACGCCGAAGTGCACGTTCTGGCCGGCGCCGTCCTTCGAGAAGAAGCCGGCGTCCGGGAGGACCGTGTTCGTCGAGGCCGAGAGGTCGGCCGCGCCGCCGACGAGCGTCGGGACGAACGGCGCGAAGGCCGCCATCGCGCGCTTGCCGGCGATGCGGGTCGCCTCGGTGGCGGGCTCCAGCGCCTTGAGCGCGTCCTTCAGGCCGGGCAGCGGCTTGCCGTCCCACGCGGCGTCCCACTCGGCGGCGCGGTCGGCGTCGGCCTCGCGCCAGGCGGCGTAGCGCTCGTGCCACGCCTGGTGCGCGGCCGGGCCGGGGTTGTTCGCGCGGAACGCGTCGTAGACGCCGTCGGGCACGAGGAAATGCGCGTCCGGATCCCAGCCGAGGGCCTCCTTGGTGAGGCGGACCTCGTCCTCGCCGAGCGCCGAGCCGTGGGCCTTGGCCGTGCCCTGCTTGTTCGGCGACGGGTACCCGATGACCGACTTGACGTGGATCAGGGTCGGCTGCGTCGTGTTCGCCTCGGCCTGGTCGAGCGCCTTGCGGAGCTGGTCGAGGTCGTTGACGTCCGTGACCCGCAGCGTCTGCCAGTTGTAGGCCTGGTAGCGCTTCTCGACGTCCTCGGTGAAGGACATCGACGTCGGGCCGTCGAGCGAGATGTCGTTGTCGTCGTAGAAGACGATGAGCTTGCCGAGCCCGACGTGGCCGGCGAACGACGAGGCCTCCGCCGAGATGCCCTCCATCAGGTCGCCGTCGGAGGCGATGCAGTACGTGCGGTGGTCCTGGACCTCGGCGCCGTACTTCTGGCGCAGGAAGACCTCGGCCATCGCGATGCCGACGGCGTTGGAGATGCCCTGGCCGAGCGGACCCGTCGTGACCTCGACGCCCTCCGTCAGCGGCAGCGGCGTCGCGTCCGGGCCGGCGTCAGCGGACGGGAGGTGGAACTCGCGCTCGGGGTGGCCCGGCGTCTTGGAGCCCCACTGGCGGAACGCCTTGAGGTCGTCGATCGTCAGGTCGTAGCCGGCGAGGTGCAGCGCGGCGTACTGCAGCACCGAGCCGTGGCCGGCAGACAGCACGAAGCGGTCGCGGTCCAGCCACGCGGGCTCGGACGGGTCGTGCTTCATCCGCTCCGCGTAGAGGAGGTAGGCGACCGGCGCGAAAGCCAGCGGCAGACCCGGGTGACCCGAGTTCGCCTTCTGGACGGCGTCGATCGACAGCGTCCGGATCGTGTTGATGGCGAGGGTGGCGTCGGCGGTGCTCACCACTCCAGTATCCCGATCCTCGCGCGGGATCCAAGCGACGGGGGGTGAAGGCCCCGCAGACGGGGTGGCCCGGTGGACGGACGGCCCCCGCGAGCCGGCGCGCGGCGATCCCGTCGTCGGCGGCCGCCCGGACGGCCCGACGGGCGAGGTGACGGCGTTCACCCCGGGGAGCCGACGGTGCACACCGCCCCCCACCCGACCGGGGGATGGATGCGTGCCGAAAGGGCGCATCACCAGTGCCGATCGGCACCCCGGGCCCCTTCTGTGACGCCCGGACCGTAGAATCGCGCGGGTGTCCGACGATCTGCTGATGTTCGTGGAGATCCCGAAGGGATCCCGTAACAAGTACGAGTGGGACGAGGAGGTCGGCGCGATCGTCTTCGATCGCTACCTCTACTCCTCCGTCGTCTATCCGGCCGACTACGGGTTCATCACCGACACGCTCGGCGAGGACGGCGACCCGCTCGACGCCCTGACGCTCGTGTCCGACGCGACGTTCCCCGGCTGCCGCATCCCCGTGCGCGTCATCGGCCTGTTCAAGATGATCGACCAGGGCGAGGTCGACGACAAGGTCATCTGCGTCCCGGTCGCCGACCCCAACTGGAACGGCGTCGAGAGCCTCGACGACATCTCCGCCCAGCTGAAGACCGAGATCTCGCACTTCTTCGAGATCTACAAGCAGCCCGAGGGCAAGATCGTCGAGGTTCAGGGCTACCGCGACCGCGCGGAGGCGCTCGAGACGGTCAAGGCCGCCAAGGAGCGCCTCATCGCCCAGAAGGCCTAGCGCCTTCGCCGGGGTCGCCCGCCGGTCAGGCCGGCGGCCGCGACCCGGCGACCGCCGCCCCGACGACCGTGGCGAGCTCGCCCGCCACGCGTCTCAGCGGCTCCGCGCTGCCCTGCGCGCGGCACAGGACGATCGCGCCCTCGATCCCCGACAGCACCAGGGTCGCGAGCGACCGGGCGCGGTCCTCCCCCACGCCCCGGCGCACGAGCACGACGGCCAGGTCGGACTCCCAGGCGGCGAAGGCGTCGCCCGCCGCCGCCCGCGTGCCCGGTCCGGGCGCCGCGTCGACGGCGACGGCCACGACCGGGCATCCGGCCGCGTACTCGCCGGACTCGAGGACGCCGATCCACATGTCGGCGAACGACCGCACGGCCGCGACCGGATCGTCGCCCTCCAGCGCGCCGCGCAGCGCCCCGCCGATCAGGCCGCCGGCGTAGCGGGTGACCTCGATCGCGAACTCGTCCTTGCCCCCCGGGAAGTGGTGGTAGACGGAGCCGCGCGGTGCCCCGCTGTGCTCGAGCACGTCCGCGAACGACGTGCCGCTGACGCCCCGCTCGCGGAAGAGCTGGGCGCCACTCCTGATCATGCGGTCACGGGCGTCGGAGGTCGGCGGCATTGATCTATGCAGGAAAGCATAGTACGGTGCCCAGCACGTTCTATACAGACCTGCATAGAACGTCGAGATCGCCCGTCGCCGCGCCGCCCTGCCGGGCCGGCGTGGGGCGGGTCCGCCACCCGCCATCCCCGGAGGACCCCGTGCCGTACATCGACCTGACCTACCCCGAGGGCGCCCTGACGCCGGAGGCGCGAGCCGCGCTCGGCGAGGCGTTGACGACGACGCTGCTGCACGCCGAGCGCGCGCCCGACACCGAGTTCTTCCGCAACGCGACCTGGATCGCCGTGCACGAGCTCCCGGCCGCGCACGTGCTCGCCGCCGGCCGGCCGGCGCCGGGGCCGACGTTCCGCGTCGAGGTCACGACGCCCCAGGGCGCCCTGTCGGACCGCCGCCGCGCGGAGCTCGTCGCCGAGGCCACCCGCCTGGTCTGCGAGGCGTCGGGCATCCCGCAGGAGGAGAGCGCGCTGCGCGTCTGGGTGCTGTGTCGCGAGATCGCCGAGGGGAGCTGGGGCGCGGGCGGCCACGTGATCTCGTTCGCGGCGCTGAAGGCCGCGACGAGGGCGCAGCGCGAGGAGGCCGCGGCCGCGGCGGGCTGAGTGCGGGACCGGGCCGGGCCCCCGTGGTCCCTCAGACCGACGGTCGTCCTGGGGTGACGGGACGTGGTCGACCATTCCTCGGCAGGACGTAGGGAATCACGACCACGTCCCTTCCAGACGGATCGACATCCGCATCAGAGCGCCGACCGGTCGCCCGCCAACCCCGCCCACACGCGGTCGCGGCGCAGCGGGAGGGTGCCGAAGCGGACGCCCGTCGCGTCGCGCACCGCGTTGGCGAGCGCCGGCGCGACCGCGTTGAACGGGCTCTCGCTCATCGACTTCGCGCCGAGCGGCCCGACCGCGTCGTGGGTGTCGGCGAAGAGGACCTCGGTGCGCGGCACGTCCCCCAGCATCGGCACGTGGTACTCGCGGAACGACCGCGTGGTGACGCGGCCGGCGTCGTCGAGCCGGACCTCCTCGAACAGCGCGGCGCCGAGCGCCTGGACGACGCCGCCCTCGATCTGGCCGCGGCACTGGTTCGGGTTGACGACGAATCCCGCATCGGCGGCGTGGACGCTGCGGAGGATCCGGACCTCACCGGTCGCGGGCCGGACCGCGACGCGGAAGGCCTGCACGTCGAACGCGACCGAGCGCGGCGTCCCCCCGAACGCGCCCGTGGCGGACGGGTCGACGCCGGCGGCCGCGAGCGCGGCGTGCAGGTCGGCGAGGGAGAGGCGGACGCCGGCGGCGTCGATGCCGGCGGCGTCGAGGGCCGGCGGATCCGGGACGGCATCGGCCGGCGGGGGGCCGGCGGGGGCGTCGGCGGGGTACGGCCCGCCGCCCCCGGCCGCCCCCCCCCAGGTCGGGAGAGCACAAGGCT
>NZ_JBFAPC010000257.1:0-5102 GCF_040675535.1 Patulibacter sp. NPDC049589
TCGACATCCGCACCTTCGTCGGCCCGCGGGCCGGGGCGGCCGCGGGCCGGGACGGGCGGACCGGCGCTCAGGCCGGGTGACCCTCGACGGCCGACGGCTCGGCGCCGTGGATCTGGGCGAGGGAGCCCTGGAACCGCTGGAGCTCCTCCGGCGGGATCGCGTAGGTGTGCTCGCGGCCGGGGAAGACGCCGTCGCGGACCTCCTCGGCGTACGAGCGGACCGCGGTGAGCATGTCGTCGTGCAGGTGCGAGTACTGCTTGACGAACTTCGCGGTGTGGCCCTCCAGCAGCCCGAGCAGGTCGTGCCACACGAGCACCTGGCCGTCGGTGGAGGCGCCGGCCCCGATGCCGATGACGGGGATCTCGATCAGCGGCATGAGCTCCTCGGCGACCGCCGCCGGGATGGCCTCGAGCACGATCGCGCAGCAGCCGGCGTCCTGGAGCGCGAGGGCGTCGAGGACCATCTGCGCGGCCTGCTCGGCCTTCTTGCCCTGGGCCCGCAGGCCGCCGAGCGCGCTGGCCGTCTGCGGCGTCAGGCCGAGGTGGCCGACGACCGGGATGCCGGCGTTGACGATCGCGCGGGCGCGGTCGATCATGACGCCGCCGCCCTCGAGCTTGACCGCCTGGGCGCCGGCCTCCTTGACGAACCGCTGGGCGCTCTTGACGGCGTCGTAGTCCGACGCCTCGTACGAGCCGAACGGCAGGTCGGAGACCATGAACGTGGCCTTCAGGCCGCGGCGGACGGCGCGGCCGAGCATCAGCAGCTCCTCCATCGTGGCGGGCACGGTGGAGTCGAGGCCGAGGACGGTCGTCGCGGCGCTGTCGCCGACGAGGACCATCTCGACGCCGGCCTGCTCGGCCACGACGGCCGAGGGGTAGTCGTAGGCGGTCACCATGACCGACTTGCGGCCCTGCTGCTTGAGCTCGAGCAGCGAGGTCACGGTGACGGGGGCACGGTCGATGGTGGTGTTCACGACGGTGCGGGGGCTGGCGGACATGACGTGGTCTCCGGTGTGGAGGGGTGAGGGTGCGGGAGCGCGGGCGCCTAGGCGACCGTGCTCACCCGGTCGGTCTCGGTGAGGAGCGTCGCGACGGCGTCGTCGACGTCGATGATCCGGTTGGTGCCGCGCTCGACGTGCACCACGACCGGCTCGTAGTGCTCGAGGTCCTCGCGCGTGTACTGCGCGTAGCTGATGACGATGATGGTGTCGCCCTTGTGGACGAGGCGGGCGGCGGCGCCGTTGACCTTGACCTCGCCCGAGCCGCGCTCGCCGACGATCGTGTAGGTCTCGAACCTGGCGCCGTTGTCGACGTTCACGACGGCGACCTGCTCGTGGACGAGGATGTCGGCCGCTTCGAGCAGGTCGGGGTCGACCGTGATCGAGCCGACGTAGTGCAGGTCGGAGTCGGTCACCGTCGCCCGGTGGATCTTGGACTTGAGCATCGTGCGCTGCATGGATCAACCCTTCTCGGGGGACTGCGGGACCTGCTGGACGTAGCCTCCGGTCCGTCCGGCGCCGGAGAGCGCGGGGACGGGGGAGTCGGCGAGGACGGGGGAGAGGAGCGTGTTGTCGATCAACCGGACCGGCCCGACCGGGACGGCGAGCGCCAGGAGCGCGGGGCCGTCGACGACGGCGCGGGGCTCGAGCGTCGCGGGATCGGCGATCGCGACGTACTCGGCGGTCAGGCCGGCGTCGGCCAGCACCGCGGTCGCGCGGGCGGTCAGCGCCGGGACGTCGAGCTCGCCGGCGCGGTAGGCCTCGACGACCGCGGCGATCGCGCGCGGGATCGCGACGGCGCGGCGGCGATCGGCGGACGAGAGGCGGACGTTGCGGCTCGACAGGGCCAGGCCGTCGGCCTCGCGCACCGTCGGCAGCGCGACGACGTCGACCGGCAGGTTCAGGTCGCGGACCAGGCGGCGCACGACGAGCACCTGCTGGGCGTCCTTGGCGCCGAAGAAGACGACGTCGGGGGCGACCATGTTCAGGAGCTTCGTGACGACCGTCGTCACGCCGTGGAAGTGCTCGGGGCCGCGGTGGGCGCCCTCGAGGCGCTCGGTCAGCGGGCCCGAGATCCGGACCTCGGCGCTGTAGCCGTCGGGGTAGACCTCGCCGACCGACGGGGCGAAGAGGACGGCGGCCCCGGCGGCCTGCGCCCGGGCGGCGTCGTCCTCCTCCGTCCGCGGGTAGCCGGCGAGGTCGGACGCGTCACCGAACTGCCGCGGGTTGACGAACAGCGACACGATCGTGCTGGTCGCCCGCAGCGACGAGGCCGCGATCAGCGACACGTGCCCGTCGTGCAGCGCCCCCATCGTCGGGACGAGCCCGATGATGTGGCCCTTGGCGCGCAGCCCGCGCACGTGCGCGCGCAGCTCCGCGACGGTGCGGATGATCAGCACGACGCGCTCCCCGCGGCCACCCGCGCCTGCTCCGCGCCGGCGCGCGACGCGACGTCGCGGTGCGCGCGCTCGGCCAGGCGGGCCGTCGCGGCGGTCAGGGCGTCGAAGAGCTCGAGGTCGGCGGCGGGGAGGCGGTCGGCGAGCGCGGCGCGCTGCCGGGCGACCGTCGCCTCGTCCCCGCGCGCGACGGGCCCCGTGAGCGCCTGCGCCGCCCCGCGGTCCTGCCAGCCGTCCACGGCCGCGCGCACGAGCGGGCCGAGGGCGGCGCGGTCGAGTCCGGCGCCCGCCGCGACGCGGTCGGCGAGGTCCTCGACGGCGAGGAGGTAGTTCGCGGCCACCGACGCGGCGGCGTGGTACGCGGCGCGGTCGGCGTCGTCGACGCGGATCGCGCGCATCCCCAGAGCGGCAGCGAGGGCCTCGGCGGCGGAGCGCGCGCGGTCGGTGGCGCCGGCGACGGCGCAGGGGGCGCCGGCGAGGACGCTGTCGGGGCCGGTGACGGTCATCAGCGGGTGCAGGGAGAGCGCCTCGTGCGGGGCGAGCGGGGCGAGCGTGGTCGCGCCGGAGCAGTGGCCGACGAGGCGGCCGTCGCGCGGGGCGATGGCCGCCGCGGCGTCCGCGATGGCCGCGTCGGGGACGCAGAGCAGGACGAGGTCCGCGTCACCGCCGTCGTGCCCACGACCGTGCGGGCCCGAGACCGACCAGCCGGCCTCGGCGAGGCGCCGGGCGAGCGCGGTGCCGAGTCGTCCCCGTCCAACGACGGAGGATCGGGGGGTGGGCGCATCGTCCGATGCGCGTGGACACGAGTCCATCAGGGTCTCCGGTCCAGCTCCCATGGGGATGCCGGTCGCGTGCAAGAGGGTGTGGTGCGGGGTGCTGCAGGGGTACGTCCCACATTCGTGGTGACGGCCTCCTTGAGTTGTAGCACTCCGCACGAGGATCGCAACGGAGTGAAATCAGGTCAGGAATCCGAGGTTTCACTCGCGCGCCAGGGGCCCCGCCCGCCGCCGCCGGGCGCGGCGCCCGATAGCCTCGTCCCCGTGGGATCGACCCCGCCCACCTCCGTGCCGCCGACCGTCGCGGAGCGCCGCGCGCGCCTCGCCGCGCTGCGGGACGAGGCCCGGGGCTGCCGCCGCTGCCCCCAGCTGGCGGCCGCCCGGACGACGGTCGTGTTCGGCGCGGGGGATCCCGACGCCGACGTCCTCTTCGTCGGCGAGTCGCCGGGCCAGAACGAGGACCAGCAGGGCCTGCCGCTCGTCGGCGCGCCCGGTCGGCTGCTGACCGAGCTGCTGGCGGAGGTCGGGCTGCGCCGCGAGGACGTCTACGTGACGACCGCGCTGAAGTGCCGCCCGCCGTCGGGCCGCGACCCGCTGGTGGAGGAGCTCGCGCACTGCCGCTCGTACCTGCTCGGCCAGATCGAGCTCGTCCGGCCGCGGGTCGTCTGCACGCTGGGCAACTTCGCGACGAAGCTCCTGCGCGAGGACCCCGCGAGCATCAAGGCCGTGCGGGGGCGCGTCGAGATCCGCACCCTCGGGACGCGGACGGTGCGCCTGCTGCCGGTCCACCACCCGGTCGCGGCGCTTTACCAGCGCAGCCACGTGGACCTCATGCGACGCGACCTCGCGCTGCTGCCGGGCCTCGTCGAGCTGCCCCCGCCGCCCCAGCCCGAGCCGCCGCGCGCGGCCGAGGAGGCCCCGCCGGCCGCCGAGACCGAGACCGCGGGCGACGCGCCCGAGGACGAGGGCCCCGCCCAGCTCGGGCTGTTCTGACCGTGACGCCCCCGCTCCTGACCATCGGCCCGCTCCCCTACTCGTGGTGGAACGTCGTGCTCGTCGCCACGCAGGCCGCCCTGGTGGCGCTGCCCGCGGCGGGCCTGCCGCCGTTCGCACGGCGCTTCGCCGGCCGGGCGTGGTCGCTCGTGCTCCCGCTGTCGATCGCCGTCGTGGTCGGCGTCCTCGCCGTGCTGCCCGGCGCCGCGCAGGGGCTGACGTGGCTCGCGCTGGTCGCGACGCCCCCGCTGGCGGCCGCGGCGGTCGGCTGGGGGGCGCGCGGCGCCCGGCCCTGGCTGGCCGTCCTGGCGGTCCCCGCGCTGGTCGTCGCGATCGCCTTCGAGGGCGAGCGGGCCGGCCAGGCGGCCGCGCTCCTGATCACCGCGCTCAGCTGCGTGACGCTCGGGCGGCTGCTCGTCGGGGTCGTCGGCGGCGTGCCGGTGCCCGACGCGGCGGCCCCGGCACCGGGGGCCGCGCACCGGGTGGCCGGGAGGCTGCGGGCCGCGACCGGCCGCGTCCTGGAGGCCGTCCCGCCGCTGGCGTGGGTTCGCATCGCGCTGGTGGCGATGGCCGTGATCGACGCGATCCTCGTCTTCTCCGGCGGCCTCGAGCGGCCCAACGACGCGCTGAACGCCGCGGTCCCGGCGGCGGACCTGCCCCGGCTGCAGTTCGTGCAGTTCGGCTACGCCTCCATGGGCTACGGCGACGTCTTCGTCGCGGGCGTCCTCGGGGCGGTGCTGGCGGCCGAGGGCGCGAGCCGCCGCCGACAGGGCCTCGCGGCGCTCGCGCTGCTCGTCCTGTCGCTGCTCTTCGACCTCCTCTTCTGGACGGTCGACGTGCTCCATGCACAACACCGGGCCGGACGGGCTCGCCCCGAACCCGCCCGTGCACCGCGCCCTGGGGGCGGTCCTCAACCTCGGGCGCTCGCTGCCCTTCCTC
>NZ_JBFAPC010000258.1:0-5025 GCF_040675535.1 Patulibacter sp. NPDC049589
CTGCCGCGTCTTCGGGTCGACGACGAGCTGGGTCTTGCCGATCGGCGTGACCTTCAGCCCGTTGACGAAGATCGGGCCCTCGGAGACCGCGACGGCGTGGCCGTCGCGCTTGCCCGACAGGAAGCAGCCGTTCTCCGTGCGCACGCGGATCTTGCCGAAGTCGCGGTGCTGGCAGTCGGCATTGGTCACGTTGCCGTCGCCAGTGGCGCTGCCGGGCGTGGTCGTCGGCAGGCCGGGCGACGAGCTCTTCGCGAGCGACCCGAAGAAGTGTCCGCGGATCTCGGCGGGGGCGCCGTCGTCGGCGGCCCAGGCGACGAACCCGCCGCCGTCGGGTGCGGCGTCGAACGACGGCTCGAACGTGTCGCGGGGCGTCGTCGTGATCCGCTGCTCGGCTCCGAACGCGCTGCCGCCGCCCGGGCTGCGGCGGACCGACAGGCCGGTGTGGCCGCTGACGCTGTCCGTCGCGCCCCCGGCGTCGACGTAGGCCGCCGTGAGCGGGCCGCCGTCGCCCTGGATCCGCGCGGCGTCCAGGCCGACGGGATGCAGCGGCACCGGCTTCGTCGCGGCCCCGGGCCCGGCGAGCGTCTGGACCGTGTAGACGCCGTGGTCGGAGAACTCCTTGCGGGCGACGAGCAGCCGGCCGCCGGAGCCCGTCGCGATCGAGGGGTCGTAGCCCTGCAGGTGCTCCTTCGGCGTCCAGTTCGCGACGTCGTTCGGGTCGCCCTGGCCCAGGAACCGCCGGACGGCGATCGAGCCGGGGCCGTCGGCGAAGAGCGCGGCGATCCCGCCGTTCGGCAGCCGGGTCAGCTGGGTGTTGGCGCCGTACAGGGCACCCGGCTCCAGGATCGCGCCGGCGCCGGTGAACGCACCGGGGCTCAGTGCCCGGAAGACGATCCCGTCCTCCGTCGGGTTCAGCGTCCCGATCCGCGGTGACGTGTCGCTGCCGAAGGAGACGGGCACGTCGAGGATGTTGATCCCGCTGGTGACGGGCGATCCGCCGCTGAACGACGTGCCGCCGTCCAGCGAGACGAACTGGATCGTCGCGCGGTCGGTCGTGTCGCCGTCGGGCAGCGGGTAGAGCGTCGGGTAGCGGGTCGAGAGGATCACCAGCTGGTCGCCGACGATGACGGGCGCGGCGCCGCGCGAGACCTCCTGGTTGAGGAACGGGTCGTCGCCGGTGCCGTAGGTCTTCTGCGGGATCAGCAGCCGGGTCTCCGGCGGGTTGTCGCAGGCGGTCGCGCCGCGCGGCAGGCGGCAGAAGCCGATCGCGTCCTCGCGCCGCGGGCCCTCCGACCCGTCGGTGGGGACGTTCCACGTCACGTAGGCGGTGCCGGCGGCGTCGACGACCGCGTGCGGGTGCCGGGCCCCGGCGGCCAGGGCGATGGGCGGGGTCGGCTTGGCCGCGGCGCCGGTCGGCTTGGCCTTCAGCCGCTTCGTGGAGCCCTTGAACCCCGGCGTCGTGACGCGGCGGCCGGCGTCCGCGGCGGCTGGGCGGACCGCGGACGCGGCGACCGCGAGCAGCAGGACCACGACGAGGGCCGCGACGGCTGGGCGGGGACGTCGAGAGGTCATCGGGCGATCCTGTCAGCGTGCGGTGTCCGCTCCGGTCCCGATCTGGTCCTGTCGGCCGTCCGCGGCGCCGGGGGAGCGGTCATCACGGAGCGGTCCGTCCGGCGACCGCTGTCGGTGGGGGTCCGCACGAGGCCGTCGCCGGCGAGCTCCTCGGGCGTGGTGCCGGCCGTGACGGCGCGGCGCAGCAGCCGCTCGAACGGGCCGTCGTGCTCGATGAGCAGGGCGGAGTACCCGGCGACGACGAGCGTGGACGGGACGTCCGGCTCGAGTGACGGCCAGGGCACCGCGATGCAGGCGGACGCCGGGTGCGACCACGCGCGCTCCCGAGCGGCGCCGCCCTCGCGGACCGCGGCGACGAGTCGCCGCACGGCGGACGGATCCTCCGGGCTCGCCGCGCTGTAGCGCGGCCACGGGTCCTCGGACAGGAACGGCTCGACGTCGGCCGGCGGCAGCTGCGCGAGCAGCGCGACCCCTCCGGCGGTCGCCCACAGCGCCGCGGGGGGATCCCAGCCGTCCGCCGACGGGGTCTCGGGACCCGGGGTCGTCGCGACCAGCAGGGGCCGCGACCCGGCGAGCTGCATCACGAACGTCGTCGCGCCGGTCAGGCCGCTGACGACGTGGGCGATCCGGGCCGCACGGGCGATCGCCCCGCGGCTGTCGCCGCCGGCGCCGAGCGCCTGGGCCCGCGGACCGAGCCGGTAGCCGCCCGCGTCGCGCACCGCCCAGCCCTCCCGGGCGAGCATCGCGAGCGTCCGCGACAGCGCGCCCTTGTCGAACCCGAGCTGCCGGGCGAGCTCCCGGACGCCGACGGAGCGCTCGCCGAGCGCCTCGAGGATGGTGAGACCGCGTTGCAGAGCCTGGGACACGACGTGCACCGTACGCCGTTGCGGAAGAAGATACAATGCGTTGCTACAGTGGCAACGCACACGGCCGTCGGGGTCCGACGGATGGCGGGAAGTCGTCGTCTCGTCCGCTCGCCGGCGGTCCGACGCCGGGCGACGCAGGGCCTCGTCGTCGCCGCCACACGGACCCGCGGGCCGGCGGTCGCGACGACCGCGCCGCTCGCTACCCTCGGCCGGATGCGCGCGACCGCCTACGTCGCGGGTCTCGAGCTCGACCTGGAGGTCTTCAGCGGGCCGTTCGACCTGCTGCTGACCCTGATCCTCAAGGAGGAGGTCGACCTGCTCGAGGTCGACCTGGCCGAGGTCGTCCTCACGTACCTCGACCACCTGGAGTCCCGCGGCGAGCTGGACCTCGAGGTCGCCACCGAGTTCCTCGTCCTGATCGCGTCGCTGCTGGAGCTGAAGTCCCGCCTGCTGCTGCCGCGCGAAGAGGAGGACGAGCTCGGCGACCTGCAGCCCGAGGAAGCCGCCGAGGAGCTGATGGAGCGGATGCTCCAGGCCCGCCGCTACCGCCACGCCGCCGACCACCTGGCCGACCGCCTGCAGGGGGAGGACGGCAAGCGCTTCCGCCAGGCCGCCCTGCCGCGGCACCTGCGCGTCTTCACGGAGCAGGACGCGATCGCCGTCCACAGCCCGAACCGCCTGGGCAAGGCGATCGGCGGGCTGCTGCGCCTGCCGCCCCGCGTGGACCTGCACCACGTCACGCTCCAGCGCGTCAGCCTGCCCGAGCGCCTGTCGCACCTGCGCTCCCTGCTGCGTCGCGGCAGCTTCACGTTCAGCGAAGCCGTCGGCGACGCGGACCGCACGACCGTGGCCGTCACCCTCTGGGCGCTGCTCGAGATGTACAAGCAGGGCGAGGCCGACTGGACCCAGGTCGAGCCGTTCGCCGAGATCCACGTCGCCGGCGTGGCGCCCGGCGCCGCTCGCTGGTCCGCGGCCGGCCGCGAGGCCGCGGCGTGATCGGCCGCCGCAACGAGCCGGACTTCGACGTCGAGTCCACCGCCGAGGAGCTGCCGCCCGAGGCGCTCCCGGCCGAGGCACCACCGGCCGAGGACGAGGAGGCGGTCGGCGAGGTCGCCGTCGGCGACCCCACCGTCAGCGACCCGACGGTCAGCGACCCGACGGTCGACGCCCCGACCGTCGACGACGCCCTCGTCGGTGATGAGGTGCGCGACGAGCGCGCCGTCGGGGACGCGCTCGTCGACGACGACGTCCCCGCGGACGACCCGCCGGCCGCGGACGCCCCCGCCGACGAGGAACCGGACGACGTCCCCCGGGATCCCGCCCACGTCCTCGACGACGCCGAGCCGGTCGAGCCGCCGTTGCCACCCGAGCAGTCGGGCCTGGCGTCCACGCTCGAGTCGCTCCTGTTCCTCTCGTCCGAGCCCGTCCGGATCGACGACCTCGCCGTCGCGTGCGACACCGGGCCCGAGGAGGTCTCGGCCGCGCTGAACGAGCTGCGGCGCGTCTTCGCGCCCGGCCGGCGCGGCCTGCTCCTGCGCGAGATCGGCGGCGGCTTCCTGCTGTCGTCCGCGCCGGAGACCGAGCCCGCCGCCCGCCGCCTGCTCGCCGCGCCGCGCACGCCGCCGCTGACGCCCGCCCAGGCGGAGACGCTGGCGATCGTCGCCTACCTCCAGCCCGTCAGCCGGCCGGAGATCACCCGGATCCGCGGCGTCGCGGCCGACTCCGCGTGCAACACGCTGACGGAGCGGGGCATGATCGAGGAGGCCGGGCGCTCGCAGTTCGGCGCCGTCCTCTACCGGACGACCGGGCTCTTCCTCAAGCTCTTCGGCCTCGACGGCCTCGCCGACCTGCCGGACCCCTCCGCGTGGGACCCGACGCCGGAGGAGACCGCGACCCTGCGCGAGCGCCTGATGATCGCCGGGGACGCCCGCGGCGGCGGCGACGCCGTGCAGGGCGACGACCCGGCGGAGCGTCCGACGCTCGACCTCAGCGGTGCGGCGGCCCCGACCGGGCACGCGGCGACGGAGTTCGCGCCCGGCCCGTCGGAAGACCCCGGCGCGTCGGACCCCGGCCCGTCCACGGCGTCCGACGAGCCCGCTGCCGACGGTCCCGGCGACGCCGCGCCGGCCGGCGACCCGCATCCGGCCGGGCCCGAGGCCGGCGACCCGGGGCCGCAGGACGGTCCGGGCCCGGACATCAGCCCGCCGTAGCCGCCCGGTCACCCCGTCGCCCGCCGCCGACTGATACCCCTTCGGGGGCATGCCGCCGGCCCGTCACCTCTTCGTCACGCGTGGCGACCTCACCGCCCTGCACTGCGACGCCTGGGTCCTGCCCACCGACCGCGAGGGCACCGTCACGGCCACGTGGGTCGCGGAGCTCGAGCGGCTCGGCCGCGGCCGCGCCGACGCCTACGGCGGCCGTCTGGACGACGCGGCACGGCGCGACCTCGCGGCCACCGGTGCGGCGGTCCTGCGCGTGCCCTCGGCCGGAGCCCCCGGCGTCGTGGCCTCTCGGTCTTCTCCGCGCTCGTGCTCGTCGGCGTCTCTCCGGCGCTCACCGAGTGTTCCTCTGCGAGCTTCCCGAGCGT
>NZ_JBFAPC010000259.1:0-5017 GCF_040675535.1 Patulibacter sp. NPDC049589
GCCTCCCGGGCGGTACCGGCGATCGCGGTCCGCGCCTGCTCACCGCCTGGCGCCGCACCTACGGCGCCTCGCCCGCCCACCTGCTCCTGCACCTCACCGCGATCACCCTGATCGCCTGGATCCTCTCGCAGTCCTTCGACGCCCGCTACTCCGCGTCGTACAAGAACCTCGCGATCTGGATGGTCGCCGGCGCGATCATCAACGACTTCATCGCGATCCCCCTCTACGTCGGCGCCGACCGCATCGCCCGCTGGATCTGGGGCTTCGTGCGCGGCACGCACGTCCGCCCGGCCGCGAAGGTCCCGCCCCCCGTCGACCCGCACCCGCCCGCGCACGCCGACCACTTCGACGCCTCCTGGGGCGCCGGCGCCGCGCACGACGACCCCGGCGCGGCCGTGCCCGCGACGACGCGCCGCCGCGACCCCGCGGTCCTCGGCAACGGCCACGTCCGCGTACCGCTCGCGATGGCCGCCGTCCTGCTGCTCGTCTACTTCCCCAACATCGCCCACAAGGCCCCCGCCGGACACCGCCTCTCGACCGGCCTGGCCGAGCAACCCGACTACGCCACCCGCTGGCTCGCCATCACCGCGGGGCTGTTCGCCGTCTCCGCGGTCATCTACGGGCTGCGGTCAGCGGCGGCACGGACTGCAGCACGCCGGCGTCCAGCCCGGTGACCACGACGTGACCGTCGGTCGGGTCGACGGCGACGCTCTCCGACTGGCGGACCGTCGCGACCGTCCGCAGCGGCTTGGTCTTCGCGCCGGCGATCAGGTCGACGACGCGGTTCTGGGCCGGCAGCGTGACCCACAGGCGGTCGCGCTGCTCGTCGAGCGCCAGGCCGTAGGGCTCGCTCGTCAGGTACTGGCGGCGGGTCAGGTCGAGCTCGCCGTCCTGCCAGCGGAAGACGAGGACGCTCTGCCCCGTCGTGTCCGCGACGTAGCAGAGGGTCTGGGTGCGGCAGACGACGTGGGTCGGTCCGACGCCCGCCGGCGCCGACGCCAGCCGCTCCAGCGTCCGCGCGTCGTAGAGCTCCAGCACGCGCTCGCGCACCGACACGACGGCGATCACGCGGCCGCCGTCGAGCGTCGCCAGCCCGCCGGGTTGCAGCGCGATCCGCCGCTGTCGCACGACCCGGTCGCCGCGCACGATCTGCAGCAGGTCGCCGGCCTCGGCCCCGACGGCCACCTCGGCGCCGTCGCCCAGCGGCGTGGCGTCGTGCGGCTGCCTGCCGGTCCTCGCGCGCGCCACGACCCGGCCGACCGGGACCTCCCGGCCCTCGTACCGCCCGCCGATCGCGACCTGGAGCAGCTCGTTCCCGGCCTCGTCGGGGACGAGCACGCGGGCCTCCGGGGTGCCGCCGCCGGCGAGCTGGAGGTGCCGTGCCGCGCCGGGCAGCGACACGCGCCGGACGACCTTCCCCGTCGACGCCCGGACGATCGCCAGCTCCGGCCGGCCGCGCAGGGAGACCGCCAGGAGCCCCGAGCCGGGGTCTGCGACGATCCCCTCCGGTCGCGCCCCGACCGACGTCACGCGCCCCTCGGGGGTGGTGGTGAGCGCCGGGGAGCGCGGCGGCTCGGCCGCGGGCGGCAGCTCGTCGGGATCCTGCGACCCGCACCCGCCGAGCCCGGCGACCACGGCGGCGGCCCACGCGAGGAGGACGGATGACCGGAGAGCGCGCACGACAGGCCGAAGCATCGCACCCGACCCCGGAGCCCTGGGACACCCCGTCGACGGCCGCCGGCACGGACGAGGACTCCGGGTCCGCGACGACGGCCGACACGCCCGGCGTCCGCTGGCGCCGCGAGCCCTGGCTCCTCGGCCTGCTCGCCGCCGTCGCGATCTGGACGCTCCTGCGCGGGTACTTCGACGGCTACCGCCAGGACGCCTTCGGGACGGCGACGCCGCCGTTCGTCTTCGGCTGGGTGCCGAAGATCGACCCGTGGGCGGCGGTCGCCGTCGTCGTCCTGGGCCTGGCCGCGGTCGCCGGGCCGCGCCTGCTCTCCCGCCGCGTCCCGCCCCTCGGGGCCGCGGCGCTGCTGTTCGGCATCGCGCTCGCGGCGGGCCTGTCGCTCAACGCGGCCCGCGTCGGCACCTACGGCTGGTGGGCGATCTTCGACCTCCGGCCCGGCGGGTCGTTCGAGGCGATCAACGAGTACCTGCCCGGCCTGCCGACGCTGCACTGGGGCGTCGGCAACTACCTCGACCGCTTCGCCGAGACCGTCCCGTCGCAGACCGTCAACGTCGCCGGCCATCCGCCCGGCCCGTTGCTGCTGATGCACGTGCTGGGGATCGACACCGCCCAGGGCCTCGCGGCGCTCTGCATCGCCGGCGCCGCGCTCTGCGCGCCCCTGACCTACGCGATCGGCCGGACCGTCGCGAGCGAGCAGGCCGCCCGCACCGCCGGCCTCGTCGCCGCGGTCACGCCGGTCATGCTGCTCGACGGCTTCACGTCGTACGACGCCGTCTTCGCCGCGATCGGGGCGGCCGCCGCCGCGCTGCTGCTGTCGCGCCGCGGCTGGGTCGTCGCGCTCGGGGCGGTGGCGTTCGGCGTCGCGACGCTGTTCTCGTGGGCGCTGCTCGGGGTGGGGGCGGCGGTCGCGCTCGCCGTCCTCCTGCGCGACGGGTGGCGGCGCGCCCTCGTCGTCGGTGCGGCGGCCGGCGCGGGCTTCGTCGGGCTCAACGCGGTGCTCGTGTTCGGGTGGGGCTACGACCCGGTCGGGACGCTGCGCGCGACCGAGGCCGTCTACCGCAACTCGGTCGCGACGGTGCGGCCGTACGGCTTCTGGGTGTTCGGCTCGCCCGTGGCGTGGGGCCTGCTGCTCGGGCCGTTCCTGATCGCCGCCGCGGCCCGCGCCGCGCTGCGCCGCTCGCCCGTCGCGATCGCGATCCTCTCCGTCGTGCTGATCGCCGCGCTGGCCGGCTTCACGAAGGCGGAGACGGAGCGGATCTGGCTGATCTTCGTCCCGCTGGCCTGCGTCGCGGCGGCCCCGCTCCTGACCCGCCGGCGGCTGCCGCTGGTGCTCGGCGCGCTCGGCGCCCAGGCCCTCGCGTTGCAGCTGCTGGTCGAGACCGTCTGGTAGCTCGGCCTGGCTCAGGCCACGCCGAGCAGCGCCGCGACCTCGGCCCACGTCGGCGGGCCGACGAGGTCGGGCAGCTCGCTCGCGTCCGCGCGGCGGCGGGCCTCGGGCGTCGAGCAGAAGCGCGCCTTCGGCACGAAGCCGACGCGGTGGATCAGCAGCCGGTCGGCGTCCCAGCAGACCGCGATCGTCGGCTGCTCGCTCAGCGTCCCGTTGGTGTGGTCGCGGATCGCCTCGCGCAGGACCGCGGCGCGGGCGTCGTCCAGCCGGATCGCCCCTGCGGCCAGCAGCTCGTCGAAGAACAGCGCGGCGCGCGGGCCGTGCTCGAGGTCGCGGCCGTCGTCGATCCGCTGGGAGTCGTGCAGCAGCGCGAAGAGGAGGAGCAGCTCGCGGTCCGGGCGCGCGGCCTCGTCGGCGTCGGCGGCGGCCATGTCGGACGCGTCGGCCAGCGACGCCGCGGTCGCGCCGACGGCCCGCCAGTGGTCGACGCCGTGGATGGTCGACGTGAGGTGCGTCGAGCGAGCCTCCACCGCGTCCACCAGCCGGTCGAGGTCCTCCCACGCGCGCGTCATCGCGCCCATCGTCGCAGGCGGCGGCCCGACGGTGGGGCGTCGCGCCCGTGGCCGGGACCCGAGTCCACGGCGAGCACGCGCCCGGCCGGCGCCCGCCGTGGCCACCGCCGCGACCCGGCACCGGGCCCCACGGCGCCCACGCGCGCGGCATGATGGCTCGAACCCGACCGGAGGTAGCGAATCGTGTCCGACACCCCCATGACGCTCGAGCGCGACGGCGGCCTCGCCGTCCTGACCATCAGCAGCCCGCCGTTGAACCTGTTCGACGCGGCGATGTTCGAGGCCCTCCGCGGCCACGCCGCCGCGCTGAAGGCGGACCCGCCCCGCGGCCTGCTGATCCGCGCCGAGGGGGACGTCGTCTCCGCCGGCGTCGACGTGCACGAGTTCGAGGGGCTGTCGATCGAGGAGGGCGCGTCGCTGTGGCGCGACCTGCTGCGGGTCGTCCAGACGATCGAGCAGCTCCCGTGCCCGGTGGTCTTCGCCGCGCACGCGCTGACGCTGACGGCGGCCTTCGAGCTCGCGCTCGGCTGCGACCTGATCGTCGCCGGGCGCGGCGCGAAGTTCGGCCTCGTGGAGACCGTGGTCGGCCTGACCCCGTCCATGGGCGGCCCGCAGCGGATCGCCGAGCGCGCCGGGTCCGGCCGGGCCCGCGAGCTCGTGATGACCGCCGAGCTCTTCGACGCCGAGACGCTCGAGCGCTGGAACGTCGTCAACCGCGTGTGGGACGACGACGAGGTCGACGAGCGCGCCTACGCCCTGGCCCGCAAGCTCGCCGCCGGCCCGACGCGTGCCCACGACGCGACGAAGCAGATCATCCGCGCCTGGTGCGACGACGGCGTCTCGACCGCGGACTCGGTCGTCCCGGCGGTCTCCGGCGCGCTGTTCGCCACCGAGGACCTGCAGCACGCGGTCGCCGGGTTCCTCGCCAAGGGCCCGCGGCACGGGACCGTCGCGCAGGGCGTCTGACCCGCAGCGACGACCGGCGCCGCGCCGCCGGTCTCCGGTCCTCCGCCGCGGAGGCCGGGCGCGAGGTGCGCCAGATGGAGCGCAGAAGCGCTCCAACGTTTTGTCCCGGGTTGATGACGGCTTGAGCGATCCGGCGTAGCGTTCCCGGTCGACCATGTACAAGAACGACCTGACCAGGTGCCCGCGTTGCGGCGCGCGCGTGACGGCCTTCGCCGCGGGCTGCTCCGAGTGCGGCGAGACCCTCGACATCTCCCGCTTCCGCAAGCGTCGCGCGGCGAGCGCCGGCGCCCAGGTGCGCGGCGCCGGCTCCCAGGCCCGCGCGGCCACCGAGAACGCGGCGAGCGCCGTCCGCGGCTGGGTCCGCCGGGCGACCTCGCGGTAGGGGCGGGGGCGGGCCTACGG
>NZ_JBFAPC010000260.1:0-5013 GCF_040675535.1 Patulibacter sp. NPDC049589
GGAGCCGCCGACCGCGTGCGGCCACCGGGTCTACCGCGACCGCGACCCGCGGGCCGACCACCTGCTGGCGCTCCTGCCCGGGTGCGCGCGCGACCACGGGGCCGCGGCGGCGACCGCCGAGGTCGTCCGGCTGGCGGCGGATCGGGGACTCCCGGCCCCGAACGTCGACCTCGCGCTCGCGGGGCTGACGACGGCGATGCGCCTGCGACCCGGATCGGCGGCGACGATCTTCGCGCTGGCCCGCGTCGTCGGGCTCGTCGCCCACGGGCTCGAGGAGTACCGGCACCGGCTGCGCTTCCGGCCGCGGGCGACGTACGTGGGGGAGCTGCCCGGGGCCGGTGACCCGCGGCCGGTGCCCGCCCGGTAGCCGCGGCGCCCGGGGAGCCGCCCGCCCGGCCCTGGGTCGTGCCCGGATCCGCGGGTTCAGATCCGGGAGCGGAGGTCCGAGTCGCGCGGGCTCCCACCGATCCGCGCCCTCCGGCGGGTCACGGGCGCAGGCGGACCGTCTTCGAGATGACCGAGGACCGGCCGGTGGCGGGATCCGTCGCGCGGATCTGGAGGACGACCGTGGCCTTGTGGCCTGCCGCGGCGCGCTTCCGCAGCGCCTTGTAGCGCCTGCGCCCGGTCTTGGACGGCTTGAGCGGACGCGAGTGGAACCCCAGCGCGGCGAGCGACTTGACGTCCGCCTTGCGGCGCTTCGTCAGCGCGCGGAGCTTCTTCGTCGCGGCCGTCCTGCGCTTGCCGGTCAGCCGCTTCGCGCCCGAGCGGGTCTTGTGGGCCTGCCGGGTGGCCGTGTCGTACGCCGCGATGAGCGTCGTCTGCGCCGTGATCCGGGCGTCGAGCTGCGCCTTCGTCTGCGTGCCGACCGACGGGAAGCTCACGCTGCCGAGGACGTTCGAGCTCGCCTTCTTGGCGACCAGCGACCCGAGGTCCGGGACCGCCCCGGCCTGGAGGAACCCTCCGCCGGGGAGCAGCGCGCCGATCTTGTCCGTCGCCGAGCGCGGCGTGCCGCCCGGGGAGACGGTGCAGTTGCTCGTGCACTCCGTGTAGACGAGCGCCAGCCCGATGCCGCCGCCGAACGGGTTGAGGTCGGACGCGTCGTCCGCCAGGCCCGGCGCGGAGAACGGGTCGTCCTGGCGGGCCGCCAGGCGCGCGGTGTTCGCCGCGACCTCCCTGGTGATCGCGTCGAGCTGCGCCTGGACCAGCTGCTCGGGCGTGAGCGGACGCGTCACGGGCGGGGTCGGCGTCGTCGGGGTCGTGGGCGTCGTCGGGGTCGTGACCGGCGGATCCGTGGGCGGCGTCGTGATCGGGTCCGTGCTCGGGACGCAGACGGTCGGCTCGGCGGGCAGGAGGTCCGCGGCGACGGCGCCGGGGGTCGTCACGTTGGTGGTGATGAACTGCGTGCGGACGTCCGTCCCGTCGGCGTTCGCCCGGCTGATGGCCGCGGGGATCGCGGGGTTCCCGCCCGACGCGGCGACGCCCGCGGTCGACCAGTACAGGCGGCACCCGGCCTGGGCGAGACCGCTCTTCAGCCGCCCGTCGCCCGGGACGAGGTCGGCGAACGTGCCGGGGCCCAGGTCCGCGACGCTCACGGGGTAGGTGCTCCCGGGCTTGACCGGGAGCGCGAAGACGTTCCGGTCGGTGGCCGCGAGTGCCCGGACGTAGCTCCCGCCGCCGAGGCTCGTGATCGTGTCGCCGCCGCCCGCCAGGTCGGTCCGCCCGATCGATCCGATGCTGCCCGACTGGGCGCGTCCGCGGTAGAGGTAGCTCGGCCCCACGGCGATCGGTCCGTTGGAGTAGTTGTCCGGCTCGTTCACGAGCGTCGCGTTCTGGGGCAGGCCGTCGACACCGAACACGCTGATCCGGCCGTGGTTCGTCCCGGGCTGCTGGTTGGCGACGTACAGGTGCGACGCGTCGGCGGCGAGGGCCGCGACGGGCTCCCCGGAGATCAGGGACGGCTGCACGCCGGTCCCGTTGATGCCGGCGCGCCCGATCGTCTTGGCCGTCGAGTCCGTCCAGTAGACGAAGCTCCCGTTGACCGCGATCGAGGTCGCGTTCGGGGCGGCGATGAAGCTCGGCTGGACGCCGGAGCCGTCGTTGCCGGCCCGCGCGATGGTCGCGGTCCCACCGCTCCCGTTGACCCAGTAGACGTAGGCGTCGGCCTGGGAGCAGGCGCACGCGCTCCCGACCAGCGCGACGAGCAGTACGAGGCGGCGTGGGGCGGGTATGCGGAGCACGCCCGGATGATCCCCGATCCGATGCACCGCGTACGCGCCAATTCGCGGGGCCGAGGACGGACGTCGCAGCGTCCGATCCGCCCCGTCCACACCGGCCGGCCGGTCCCCGTGATCGCCGCCCGACCGGGTCCCCGCGCCGTCAGTCGGCCGCCGCGGCCCGCCCGCGGAACGTCCCGCGGTAGCCCGTCGGGGTCGTGTGGACGAGCCGGGAGAGGTGCCGGCGCAGCACGGGTGCCGACCCGAGGCCGGAGCGCTGGGCGACCTCGTCGACCGAGGCGTCGGTCGTCTCCAGCAGCTCGCGGGCCAGGGCGATCCGCTGGGCGGTGATCCAGCCCTTCGGCGTCGTGCCGACCTCGGTCGCGAAGCGCCGGGCAAGCGTCCGCGGGCTGACGTGCGCGTGGGCGGCCAGCGCCGCGGCGTCCAGCGGGCGGTCCAGCCGGCCCCGCGCCCACTCGAGCGTCGGCGCGAGGTCGTCGCCGACGTGGACGACCGGGCTGGGCACGAACTGGGCCTGGCCGCCGTCGCGGTGCAGCGCCACGACGTTCCAGCGCGCGAGGGCCGCCGCTGCGGCCGCGCCCTCCTGCAGGCGGACGATGTGGAGGCAGAGGTCCATGCCCGCGGCGAGCCCGGCGGAGGAGAGGACGTCGCCCTCGTCGACGTAGAGGGCGTCGGGCACGAGCTCGACCGCGGGGTAGCGCTCGCGGAACGCGTCGGCGTAGGCCCAGTGGGTGGTCGCCCGCCGGCCGTCGAGGAGCCCGGTGGCGGCGAGGTCGAACGCCCCGACGCAGATCGACGCGATCCGCGCCCCGCGCGCGTGGGCGGCCCGCAGCGCGTCGGCGACCGCCTCCGACGGCAGGGCGTCGTGGAACGCCCGGCCGGGCAGGACGATCAGCTCCGCGTCCTCCAGCGCCTCGATCCCGGCGGGGACGTCGATAGCGAAGCCGTCCGCGGTCTCGACGCGACCGGCCCGCTCGCCGCAGGTCACGAGCGTGAAGCCCGCGGGCTCGCCGGCGGGCCCCGGGCCGCGCGCGAACGCCTGCACCGCGATGCCGAGGTCCAACGACACGAGGTGCTCGAGGGCCAGGACGGCGACGCGGGTCGGGCTCACCGGCCCAGCCTGGCAGAAAACGACGCAGCAGTGTCAAAGCTGCCACTCGTCGGCCCCGGAGGGCGGGCGTACGGTCGCCACATGTCCACCGTGAGCGTCACCCACCACCCCCTCTTCGTCGACGGCCGGCACGTCGACACGACCGACCGCTACGACCTCCACGACCCCGCGACCGGCGCGCTCGTGGCGACCCTGGCCAAGGGCACCGTCGCCGACGTCGACGCCGCGGTCGACGCGGCACGGCGGAGCTTCGAGTCCGGCGTCTGGTCGCGCCGCGACCCGCAGGACCGCGCCGCGGTGATGACGCGGATCGCGGACCGGCTGGGGGAGGAGATCGAGGAGCTCGCCGAGCTCGAGGGCAGCGTCAACGGCGCGACGATCCGCCAGGCGCTGGCCTTCCACGCGGGCTGGGGCGCGCCGAACATGCAGTACTTCGCGGACCTCGCCGCGAGCTACGCGTTTCAGCGCACGATCGGGACGGTGCCCCACCCGACGCTCTCGAGCAACAAGCTCGTGCGCGACCCGATCGGCGTCTGCGCGGCGATCGTGCCGTGGAACTTCCCGCTGCTGCTGGGCATCTGGAAGATCGGCCCTGCGCTGGCGGCCGGCAACTCGGTCGTGGTCAAGGTCGACGAGCGGGCGCCCCTGACGCTCCTGCGCCTGGCCGAGATCGCGCACGAGGTCGGCCTGCCGGCCGGCGTCCTGAACGTCGTCGCCGGCGAGGGCCCCGAGGTCGGCGCCCGGCTGGCGTCGCACCCCGACGTCGGCAAGGTCGCGTTCACCGGCTCGACGGTCGTCGGCCGCGAGATCATGCGCCTGGCGTCCGGGACCGTGAAGAACGTCTCGCTCGAGCTCGGCGGCAAGGCCCCGGTGATCGTCCTCGACGACGCCGACCTCGACATGGCCGTCGAGGGGATCCTCTTCGGCTGCATGCTCTTCTCCGGCCAGATGTGCGAGTCCGGCACGCGGCTGCTCGTGCCGGCCGCGCGCCGCGACGAGATCGTCGCCCGGCTCGTGGCGCGCGTCGGCGACCTGCGCCTCGGCGACCCGCGCGACTTCGACACCGACGTCGGACCGGTGATCTCGGTCAAGCAGCGCGACCGGGCGCTGGCGCTGATCGGCGGCGCGGTCGCCGAGGGCGCGACGATCGCCGTCGGCGGCGGGGTCCCGGACGTCCCGGGCTTCGCGGGCGGCAGCTGGATCGAGCCGACGATCCTCACCGACGTCACCAACGACATGGAGATCGCGCGCGTCGAGGTCTTCGGGCCGGTGCTCGCCGTCCTGACGTACGAGACCGAGGAGGAGGCGATCCGCATCGCCAACGACTCCGACTACGGCCTGACGGCCGGCGTCTGGGGCGGCGACCTCGAGCACGCGTCCGAGGTCGGCGGCCGGCTGCGTGCCGGGTCGATCTGGATCAACACGTGGCACGCGGTCGACGTCATGGCGCCGTTCGGCGGCTACGGCCAGAGCGGCGTCGGTCGCGAGCTGGGCCCCGACGCGCTGGACGCCTACACCGAGGTCAAGCACGTCCACCTCGACCTCTCGCGGCGCGCGGACCAGCAGCCGTTCGAGCTGCTGCAGCCCGGGCCCGGGGCCTGACGGTCCGGCGCCCGCCCCGCGGGCGGACGGCGTCCGTCGCGGCGTCCGGCCTCGGGCCGGCGCCCC
>NZ_JBFAPC010000261.1:0-4974 GCF_040675535.1 Patulibacter sp. NPDC049589
GTTTGTTGTCCCTCTCGCCGCGCGGGGCGGCGCAGCCCGACAGCCTGCTCGGCCGCGTCGTCACCCTCGGGCCCGACGGGGCCGCCGACCAGCAGCCGCGGCGTCGCTCGCGGGGCTGGCACGACCCGACCGCGTTCGCCGCAGGCCGGGCCGGGGTCCTCTGGGTCGCGGACCGGGCCGGCGGGGTCGACGCGGAGCGGATCGGCCACGCGGACCGCCCGCGGACCGGCACCGTGCGCAGCCCGTTCCGGCGGGTCCCGCTCGGCCTGGCCGTCGCCGACGGCGGGTCGCTGCTGCTCGTCTGCGGCTCCCGGTCCGGCCGGATCGACCGCACCCCGGTCCGCGCCGACGGCCGCGGCAACGCCGAGAGCGTCCCCGAGGTCCTCCCGGCCCGCTGCCGCTACGGCATCGCCGTCGTCGGGGACCGCGTCCTCGTGTCAGGCGACGACGGCCGGATCCGCGAGGCCGGCACGGTCGCGGACCTGCGCCGGGCCAAGAAGCTGCGCTGACGGCGGGGGCCCCGGGGACGACGGTCGCCGCGGGGCCCGCGCGCATCGGGTTGTGGGCCGCCTGGGTACCGAAGTCGATGAGACGGGGCGGATGGTCGTCGCGGGGCCCGGGCTCATCGAGTTCCGAACCGCACAGGTACCCAAGTCGATGGGACCGGGGTGCTGGCCGTCGCGAGCGGCGTCCGCCGTGGCTTCCGGACCACTCTGGGACCGAGCCCGACGGCGTCGCGCGGGCGAGCCACCGCCGGACGGCGGCCCGGGCCGCCGGAGATCGGTGCGCGGATCCGCCGGTCACGCGCCCGCCATCCGTGCGGCGGCCCGGCCCCGGGAACGACGAAGGCCCCCGGTCCGGGGGCCTTCTTTCCATGCGCCAGAGAGGACTCGAACCTCCACGGGGTTATCCCCCACAAGGCCCTCAACCTTGCGCGTCTACCAATTCCGCCACTGGCGCGCGGGGGGAGAAATGTACACGAGCGTCCCGCGCGACGACGTGCGGGTCCCCGGCCGTCGCGGACCGCGGCGCGGAGCCTTGCCTGCCGCCGCCTCCCGCGCTAGGGTTGCGAACAGACGTTCGATGACCCCCCGGAGCCCCAGCGCACCATGGACCTGACCAAGCGCCAGCAAGAGATCTTCGACTTCATCGGGGGATACACCTCGGACAACGGGTACCCACCCACGGTCCGGGACATCGGCAAGGCCGTCGGCCTCGCCAGCTCCTCGACCGTCCACGCGCACCTCGCGAACCTCGAGAAGCTCGGGCTGCTGCGCCGCGACCCGTCGAAGCCTCGCGCCATCGAGGTCATCGGCCGCGGCGTCGAGCAGGCCGTCGAGGGCGTGCGCAACGCCGTCGGCCAGGCCCGCCGCCTGCCGCTGCTCGGTCAGGTCGCGGCCGGCCCGCCGATCCTGGCGGAGGAGTCGGTGGAGGAGCACGTCGCGGTCCCGGACGCCGCGGGGGGCGAGCAGGGCGAGTACCTCCTGCGCATCCGCGGCGAGTCGATGATCAACGCCGGCATCCTCGCCGGCGACCTCGTGGTCGTCCGCCCGCAGGAGACCGCCAACGACGGCGAGATCGTCGTCGCCCTGGTCGGGGAGGACGCCACGGTCAAGCGCTTCTTCCGCGAGAGCGACCACATCCGGCTGCAGCCGGAGAACGACGACATGGAGCCGATCCGCTCGCGCGAGGCGCGTGTGCTCGGCAAGGTCGTCGGCGTGATGCGGAAGATGTGACCCCGGCCGTCGTCCCCGCCGGCCCGGCATCGGGACGGCGAGGACGACGGCCCGACCTCGTCCGCCGGTCCGCGCGTCGCTCGGGAGGGGCGACGCGCAGGCCGCCGGCGGGGGTCCGCCGGGTATCCTGCTGCGCGCAGGCCACGCAGCCGCGGACGGGCATGACCCGTTCGAGGAAAGTCCGGACACCGCAGAGCAGGGTGGTCAGGGAGCTGACCCGGGGAAACCCGCGGGAAAGTGCCACAGAAACACACCGCCGATGGCGGATCGGGGTTCGCCCCGGCCCGCACAGGCAAGGTTGAAAAGGTGCGGTAAGAGCGCACCGGCGTCGCGGTGACGCGGCGGCCAGGTAAACCCCACCCGGTGCAAGACCGAGCAGGACCGTCCGTAGGCGGCTCGTCGAGGTCCAGGTAGGTCGCATCAGATGGATGGCTGCGCAACGACAGAATCCGGCTTACCGGCCTGCTAAGGGCGACCCCCGCGCGAGCGGGGGTCGCCTATTTTCCGGGGCTGGCGCTCGCGGAGGCCGCGCGCCCCGGTCGCGTGCTCCCGCCCCCGGAGCCGGAGGTCCCGGGCTGCCGGGCCCCGTGGCTAGGCGGTGCGCGCCGGCCCGGCGACGACCGGCAGCTCAAGCGTCGTGCCCGCGGCGTCCCGGTCGGGGCGCTCGCTCTCGACGGACTGCGTCGGCGGGCGATCGTGGCGGTCGGCCCGGAGGACCAGGACGACGGCCACGAGCGTGATGCCCATCCCGATGCCGGTCATCAGGCCGACCGTCTCGCCGAGGACCAGGACGCCGAGGACGACGGCGACGACGGGGTTGACGTAGGACTGGGTCGTGACGAGCGACAGCGACGCGTTGCGCAGGAGCCAGGCGTACGCCGCGTAGACCGCGACCGAGGCGATCGTGAGGCCCACGAGTGCCACCAGTGACCGCGTCGACGCGGCGCCCGGGTCGATGCGCTCGCCGGCGGCGAGCCCCGCCACCAGGAGGACCGTCCCGCCCGCCAGCATCTGGATGGCGACGTCGGTGAGCACGTCCGGTGCGGTGCGGATGCGCGCGCCGAGGTACGTGCCGGTCGCCCAGGTCAGCGAGCCCGCGAGCCCGAGCAGCGCCGCGGTCAGCGGCACGCCCGCGGGGCGGCTGCCGGGGGACAGGAGCAGGATGACGCCGACGGCGCCGATGCCGACCCCGAAGGCGGTCGCCGGGGACACGCGCTCGCGGCCCGCGACGATCCGCAGGGCCAGCACGATCGCGGCCTCGGCCGACGCGATCAGCGCGGCCAGCGACGACGGCAGGCCCATGTGCTCGCCGACCGCGAACAGCCCGACGCCGCCGGCGACGAGCAGGAGGCCCATCGCCGCGCTGCCGCGCCACTGCTCGGCGCTCAGGCGGAACGCGCCGCGCCCGTGGATCCACAGCGCCACGAGGACGAGCGCCGACCCGCCGGCGAGGAAGCGCCCGGCCGAGCCCACCAGGGGCGGGATCGTCTCGACCATCACACGGATGCCGAGGAACGTCGCGCCCCACACGATCCAGACGGTCGCGACCGCGAGGACGAGCAGGGGCGCCGTCAGGCGGCGCGGGCGGAGTGAACGGACCAGAGAAGCGACCACAAGAAGATGGTTGCGCGCGCCGCACGAGTAGTACAACGCGAGTCCTTCATCGCTGCTATAAGCAGTACTGATGATCGACGTCCGAAGGGTCCGGGTGTTGCGCGAGGTCGCCCGGCGCGGGTCGTTCTCCGCCGCCGCCGAGGCCCTGGGGTATACGCAGTCGGCGGTCTCGCAGCAGATCGCGGCCCTGGAGCGCGAGGTCGGCGTGCCCCTGCTGGAGCGCCACCGCGGCGTGCGGCCGACCGGGGCAGGGGCGGTGCTGCTGCGGCACGCCGACGGAATCCTCGCCCGTGTCGCCGACGCCGAGGCAGAGCTCGCCGCCCTGCGGGGCGGGGCGGCCGGGCCCCTGCGGATGGTCGCGTTCCCCACGGCCGGGGCGACCGTCCTGCCGCCGGCGATCGCGGCGTTCCGCGCGTCGCACCCCGGCGTCGAGCTGACCCTGATCCCGATGGAGGTCCCCGACGGGCGCGCCGCGCTCGAGGCGGGGGAGTGCGACCTCGCCCTGCTCGTCGAGGACCCCGACGACGACGGCTGGGGCGGCGACGCGGGCGGCGGCCGCCGGGACGAGGACCCCTTCACCCGGACCCACCTGCTCGACGACCGGATGAACGTCATCCTCCCCGCGGGCCACCCGCTGGCCGCGCGCCGGAGGATCCGCCTGGAGGAGCTGCGCGACGACTCCTGGATCCTCGGCCGCCGCGACTACGTGCCGGACGAGGCGATCTTCGAGCGGGCCTGCCGCCGCGCGGGCTTCGATCCGCAGATGGCGTTCGAGTCCGACGACTACCTGGCCATCCAGGGCTTCGTGGCGGCCGGGGTCGGCGTCGCGCTCGCGCCCGACATGTCGCTCGTGACGCTCCGCGACGACGTCGTGGTCCGGGACCTCGAGGACCCGCCGCACCGCCGGGTGGTCGCGGCCGTCGACTCCCGCGCGTGGCGGTCGCCCGCGGTCGACGCGATGCTCCGGCTCGTGGTCGACGCGGCCGCGGAGTTCGCGGTCCGGGTCGACCGGCGCCGGGATCCGCGGTCACCGGACGAACACGTCCGGGCGCCGCGCACGCCGTAGCGTCCCGCCGGATGCGGTTCGCGCTCCTGCTCGAGGCGCCGCACCCGCGGCCCTGGACCCCCAACGGCGACGGGCGCCGGATCCGCGAGCTGGTGGAGACGGCGGTCCGCGCGGAGGCCCTCGGCTTCCACCGCGTGTGGGTCCCCGAGCACCACCTGCAGGAGGAGCGCCACCACGCGGGCCCGCCCGAGGTCGCGCTGGCGGCCGTCGCCGCGCGGACCCGCCGGCTCGGGCTCGGGCTCGGGCCGCTGCTCGCGCACCCGCTCGTCCAGCACCCCGCGCGGGCGGCCGCGGCGATCGCGGCGCTGGACGGCCTGTCGGGCGGTCGCGTCGCGGTGGCGTTCGCGGACGCGCGGTCGGCGATCGAGCTCGGCGCCTTCGGCATCGCGCGCGGCACCGCCCCGGCCGAGGCGGACCGCATGATCGAGCGGGTCGCGCGTCTGCTGGCCGAATCGCCCTTCGCCGGCGAGGACGAGGACGGCGGGCTGCCGGTGCGCCAGCTCGTCCCGCGCCCGCAGCAGCGCCCGCACCCGGCGCTCTGGCGCGCGTGCGACCGCC
>NZ_JBFAPC010000262.1:0-4955 GCF_040675535.1 Patulibacter sp. NPDC049589
CCGGGTCCAGCGGCGCCTGGTCGCGGATGACGTCCTTGAGCGTCACCCCGTCGATGAGCTCCATCGCCATGTACGGGATGCCGTCCCAGTCGCCGCGGTCGAAGACCGAGACGATGTGCGGGTGCTGCAGCCCCGCGGCGGACTGGCTCTCCCGGCGGAACCGCGCGACGACATCGGGATCCTCGGCGAGCTGCTCGTGCAGGACCTTCAGCGCCACGTGGCGCCCGAGCTGCAGGTCCTCGCAGCCGTAGACCTCCGCCATGCCGCCGGTGCCCAGGCGGCGCTCGACGAGGTATCGCCCGTCGATCGTCTGTCCGACCCTGTTCATCGTCCTGCTCCGTCGGTGGGTCGCACTGCCCAGGCATGATGCCCGGCCGGTCGGACCACGGGGCCGCCCACGCGCCGCGTCATCGCCCCGCCCCCGCGTCGAGGGCGGCCTGGATGACGCTCCTGGCGATCGGCGCCGCGACCTGGCCGCCCTGCCCGGGGCTCTTCTCGACGATCACCGCGACGGCCACCTTCGGGTTCTGGACCGGCGCGAAGCCGATGAACCAGAGGTTGTTGACGCCGGCGGCCGGGTTGCCGAGCTCGGCCGTGCCGGTCTTGCCGCCGACCGTGACGCCGGTGCCGAGGTTGGCGAGGTTGCCGGTGCCCTCGTCGACGACCTTGCCCATCATCTCGCGCAGCGACGCGGCGGTCGACGCCTTCATCGACTGCTTGTAGAGCTGCGGCTCGACGTCCTCCTGGACCCGGCCGTCGGGGTCGGTGACGCGGTCCACGAGGTGGGGCTTCATGAGCTTCCCGTCGTTGGCGACGGCGGAGACGACCATCGCCATCTGCAGCGGCGTGACGCCGAGCTTGTCCTGCCCGATGCCGGTGCGCGCCAGGTCGACGTACTTGCTGTACGCCGGGATCAGCTCGTCCTTGCGCACGATCCCCGAGCGGCGGATCTCGCCCTCCGGCAGGTCCAGCGGCGGCCGCTGGTCGAACCCGAACTTCTCCATCGCGCTCTGGAGCCTGCGGCCGCCGAGGTCGACGGCGATGTTGCCGAACGCCCCGTTGACCGACTGCACGAGCGCCTGGCGGACCGTGATCTGCCCGGGGTCCTCGCCGCCGAAGTTGCCGAGCGGCACGCTCGAGAAGACCTGGTTGTTGGACCCGTCGACGATCGAGTCGGGCGTGTACCTGCCGCTGTCCAGCGCGGCGGCGGTCGTCACGACCTTGAACGTCGAGCCCGGCACGTACGGAAACTGCGTCGCGCGGCTGAGCAGCGCGCCGTTCTTCAGGGTCTTGCGGTACGTGTCCCCGTCGGCGATCAGCTTGTCGGGGTCGAAGCTCGGCACCGTCACCATCGCCAGCACCTTGCCGGTGCTCGGCTCCAGTGCCACGACGGAGCCGGCCCGGCCGTTCAGCCCCTGCACGGCGGCCTTCATCACCGACGGCTGCAGCGTCGTGCGCACGTCGTCGCCGCGCTGGTCGCCCTGGATCAGTCGGTCGACCGCCGTGGCGAGCTTGACGGCCTTGCCGGAGAGGAACTCGTTCTGCGACTTCTCGAGCCCCGCCTGCTGCCCGAGCGACTGGTCGCTGAAGCCGACGGTCGCGGCGTAGAGGCTGCCCTGCGGGTAGACCCGCTGGTAGTAGCGGTTGCCGGTGTCCCGGGACTTCACGCTGCGGCTGCGCGCCAGGACCGTGCCGTCGGCGGCGAGGATCTTCCCGCGCGGGACGCGCGAGGCGCGGATCACGTCCCGGTTGTTCAGGCTGTTGGTCCGCAGGTCCTTGTCCTCGAAGACCGTCCACCTGGACGTGAACGCGACCAGGACCCCGAAGAGCAGGACGAAGACGACGAAGAGGTTGCGGATCGAGCTGTTCACGTGGGACGCCTCGCGTCCTCCGACAGGCGCATCAGGAGCGCCAGCAGCACGAAGTTGGCCATGATCGACGAGCCGCCGTACGAGATGAACGGCAGCGTCACGCCGGTCAGCGGGATCACCTTGGTGACGCCGCCGACGATCACGAAGACCTGCAGCGCGAAGACCGACGTCAGGCCCGTGGCCAGGAGCTTCGAGAACGGATCGCGCGCCAGCGTGGCGATCCGGAACCCGCGGTTGATGATCAGCAGGTAGGCCAGGAGGATCGCGGCCGCGCCGAGCAGGCCGGTCTCGTTCGTGATCAGCGAGTAGATGAGGTCGTTCTTCGCCGCCGGCAGGAGCGTCGTGCCGATGACGCCGTTCTGGTCGGTGAGGCCGATCTCCGCCTGCCCGAAGCCGCGGCCGAAGAGCCCGCCGTCCGCCTGCGCGAACAGCGACTGCGCGAGCTGCGCGCTGCCGCCGGTCTGCTCGAAGAGGTCCTTGTCGAACGGGTGGCGCCACGCGGCGACGCGGTCCTGGACGTGGCCGACGCGGCTGCCGACGAAGTAGGCGCCCAGCGCGAACGCCCCGAGCCCGATGACCGGGAACCGCTTCTTGCCCGTCGCGACGTACAGCAGCGCCAGGAACGCCCCGAAGAACATCACCGACGAGCCGAGGTCGCGGATGAAGATCAGGAGGATCATCGCGACGCCCCAGATCGCCAGCAGCGGCCCGAAGTGGCGCAGCGGCGGGAACGACATCCCGAGGAACCTCCGCCCCCCGTGGATCAGCACCTGGCGGGTGTCCCGCAGGTAGCTGGCGAGGAAGATGACGATGCCGATCTTCGCGAACTCGGCCGTCTGGAACGAGAAGCCGCCGAGGTTGATCGACAGGTACGCGCCGTTGGACGCGCCGCCGATCCCGGGCAGGCGCGGGAGGATCAGGAGCAGGATCGACGCGAAGGCGATCGTGTAGCGGTAGCGCTCCAGCAGGTGGAGGTCGCGGAGCATCACCATCGTCACGGCGAACAGGCCGAGCCCGACGACGAACCACTGCGCCTGCAGGCGGGCGAAGCTCTCGTCGATCCGGTAGAGCTCGACCAGGCCGAAGCACGCGAGGACCGCGACCAGCGGGAAGAGGTACGGGTCGGCGTTCGGCGCGGTGAAGCGGACGACGAGGTGCCCGACGAGGCAGAGCCCGAGGAACACCCCGCCGTAGGTCAGCGAGGCGTCCGACAGGAAGGCGTCGCGCTTGAGGAAGATCGCCGCGAAGCCGGCGGTCACCAGCAGCGCGGAGGGCAACAGCGCGAGAGCCTCGCGGTTGCGTGCGCTCACGGCTTGACGACCTCGCCGCGCTCCAGGCGCGAGACCAGGTCGTTGGCGTCACCGAGCGACCGGATGCGGTGGTCGAACAGGCGCTTGCGCAGCTGCGGGTCGACCTCGTCGACCGGCACCGACGACGGGTAGTTCGCCGAGTACAGGCGGATCCCGGCCGGCAGGTCGTACGGCAGGCCGCGGTAGACCGTGACGAGGCCCTTGTAGCTGCCGACGAAGTAGACCGTCTGCGACGCGAAGTACCCGCCGGTGAGGATGCAGCCGATCAGGAACAGCACGATGAACGGCCCGGCGCGCAGGCCGCGGCGGCGCTTCTTGCCGGCGGGGCGCGGGCTCCGCGGGCCGCTCGCCTCGATCAGGTGGCGCGGATGGGCGTCCTCGTCCTCGTCGTCGAGGTCGGCCGGGGTGACGATCGGCATGACCGCGGTGGCTTGGTCCAGGTCCTTGACGTCCGGCCCGGGGTGGGTGCCGGTCGGCTGGTCCTCGATCGCGACGCTCGAGACGGCCTGCGAGCCCATCGTGCCGGGCGTGTCGTCGCCGGCGACCCGGAAGAGCAGGACGGTGATGTTGTCGCGGCCGCCGGCGTCGTTGGCCGCGTCCACGAGCGCGTCGACGCGGACCTGGAGCGGGTCCTCCGGAGCACCGGCGTTCAGCAGGTCGCCGATCCGCTCGTCCGACAGCATCGCCGTCAGCCCGTCGCTGCAGACCATGAAGACGTCCGCGTCCTGCACGCGCAGGACCTCGGAGTCGATCGCGACCTCGGACTCCGGGCCGAGCGCCCGCGTGATGATCGACCGCTGAGGGTGCTCGGCGGCCTCCTCCGGCGTCAGCCGGCCCTGGCGGACGAGCTCCTCGACGAGCGAGTGGTCGCGGGTCAGGCGCTCGAGGACGCCGCCCCGCAGCCGGTAGAGGCGGCTGTCGCCGACGTGCACGACGACGAGGCGCCGCTCGTCGACGTAGGCCGCCGTGAGCGTCGTGCCCATGCCGGCGTTGCGGCTGTCGCTCTGCGCGCGCTCGTGGATGCGATGGTTGGCCTCGACGACCTGGTCGCGCAGGCGCTCGGCGACCGTGCCGTCGGTGCCGTCGCCGAGGCCCTCGTGGAGGACCTCGACCGCCATCCGGGAGGCGACCTCGCCGGCCTGTGCACCGCCCATCCCGTCCGCGACGGCGAACAGGGGGGCCCGGGCCACGAAGGAGTCCTCGTTGGCCGGGCGCACGCGGCCGGTGTCGGTCCGCTGGGCGTATTCGATGACGCGAAGCACTCAGTCGTCCAGGTAGGTGAACTCGGTGTCGCCGATGCGGATCCGGTCGCCCAGCTGCAGCGGCTGGGCGCCCACGAGCGGCTCCTCGTTGAGGAACGTCCCGTTCGTCGAATTCAGATCCTCCACGATCACCACCCCTGCCTGTCGCACCAGTCGCGCGTGCTTGCCGGACGCGTACGGATCCTCGATCTGGATCTCGACCTGGGCCCCGCGGCCGATGACCGCGCCGGGTCCCACGTCGTACTCGTCCCCGGGATGGTGCCCGATCGCGCGCTCGACGCGCAGCCGGGGTTCCCCGCCGCCGCCGCCGGACAGTCCGACACCGGCCACGACGCCCGGCGCGACGGCGCCCACGGCACCGCGCCCGAGGTCGACGACGCTGGACCGCGCGACCCACGCGAGGAAGAGGTACAGCACGCCGACGATCGCGAACTTCAGGGCGACCGAGACCGGCTCGACGAGATCCGCGAGCGGCAGCGCGGTCACGAGCCGTCCTCGACCGTCATCGAGAC
>NZ_JBFAPC010000263.1:0-4820 GCF_040675535.1 Patulibacter sp. NPDC049589
CGTGCGCAAAACCACGAGCACGAGCGTGCGCCAACCCACGAGCACGACGACGACCACGAATCGGCGTTCCTGCCCACGGTGCTGGCCCGCGGTGACGAGGAGGCGGAGGAGTATGTGCCGGCGCACTCGCGTACCACCACTGCCCGGCACGCCGCGCCTCCGGTGGCCAGCCCGCGGACCCTCCGGCGACGGCGGCGCGCGGTGCTTCTCGCGTACCTCATCGTGGTTGTCGCGGTCCTGGTGATCGGGCATCAGCTGCGCAGCGATGAGCAACCCATCGCGCCCGGTCGGGAGGCCGCGCAGCGCGCGGCCGGACCGGCGGGCGAACGCGCGGTGGACGTCCCTGCGGCGACGCCGCAGGCCAAGGCGGAGGAGACCCCGGCAGCGGAGAAGGACCAGGCAGGAGAGTTCCGGTACGCGAAGAGCCGCGGCCCCATGCTCGGCACCGCGGGGAGCGTGCACCGGTTCCAGGTGGCGGTGGAGAAGAGTGTGGACGGGCCCAAGCCGGCCGAGTTCGCCGACGAGATCGACAGCACGCTCGGTGATGAGCGCAGCTGGATCGCCGAGGGGAAGCTGCGGCTGCGGCGGGTGCCGGCCTCGGCGGACAATGCGGACTTCGTCATCTACCTGGCGTCCGCGCGCACCTCGGAGCAGATGTGCGCGACCGGCGGCCTGGAGACCGGGGGGTTCACCTCGTGCCGGCTGCCGGGCAAGGTGATCATCAACGCCGACCGCTGGGCCGAGGCGATCCCGGATTACGAGGGGCACGTCGCGGAGTACCGCCGCTACGCGATCAACCACGAGGTCGGCCACGAGCTGGGGCACGGGCACGAGCTGTGCCGGGGCGAGGGCGAGCCGGCGCCGGTGATGATGCAGCAGACGTTCGGCCTGAAGGGCTGCACCCGTAACGCCTGGCCCTATCTCGACGGCGAGCGGTACTCCGGCGAGCCGATGGCCTGAAATATTCCGGATCCCGCATGTCGGGCCCGTGTCCGACGTCATGGGCGCGAAGCCGGTGAACGAGCAAGAATAGGCGGCGATCCTTACCACCGAACCCGGGGAGTGAACTGTGGCTCTGCCCCCGCTCGTCGAGCCGGCCGCTGAGCTGAGCGTCGACGAGATCCGCCGCTATTCGCGACACCTGATCATCCCCGACGTCGGGATGGACGGGCAGAAGCGGCTGAAGAACGCGAAGGTCCTCGCGGTCGGCGCGGGCGGCCTCGGCTCGCCGGCGCTGCTCTACCTCGCCGCGGCCGGCGTCGGCACGCTCGGCATCATCGACTTCGACACGGTCGACGAGTCGAACCTCCAGCGCCAGGTCATCCACGGCGTCTCGGACGTCGGCACGCCCAAGGCGGAGTCGGCGGCGCGCAGCATCGCCGAGATCAACCCGCTGGTGAACGTGGTCATCCACAACACCGCGCTGGACCGGGACAACGTCAAAGAGATCTTCAGCCAGTACGACCTGATCGTCGACGGCACCGACAACTTCGCGACCCGTTACATGGTCAACGACGCCGCGGTGCTGCTCGGCAAGCCGTATGTCTGGGGTTCGATCTACCGCTTCGACGGCCAGGCCTCGGTCTTCTGGGAGGAGCACGGTCCCTGCTACCGCTGCCTCTACCCGGAGCCCCCGCCGCCCGGCATGGTCCCGAGCTGCGCCGAGGGCGGCGTGCTCGGCGTGCTCTGCGCGTCGATCGGCTCGATCCAGGTCAACGAGGCGATCAAGCTGATCACCGGCATCGGTGAGCCACTGGTCGGGCGCCTGATGGTCTACGACGCCCTGGAGATGTCCTACCGCAAGATCAAGGTGCGGAAGGACCCGAACTGCGCGCTCTGCGGTGAGAACCCGACCGTCACCGACCTGCTCGAGGACTACGAGGACTTCTGCGGCGCGGTCTCCGAGGAGGCTCAGGAGGCGGTGACCGGCTCGACCATCACCGCCCGCGAGCTCAAGGAGTGGCAGGACAGCGGCAAGGACGTGTTCCTGGTCGACGTCCGCGAGCCCGCCGAGTGGGAGATCAACCGGATCCCCGGCGCGACCCTGATCCCCAAGGGCGAGATCCTCTCCGGCGAGGCGCTCGCGAAGTTCCCGCAGGACCGGCAGATCGTGCTGCACTGCAAGTCGGGCGTGCGCTCGGCCGAGGCACTCGCGGCCCTCAAGGCGGCCGGTTTCAAGGACGCCGTGCACGTTCAGGGCGGCATTGTCTCCTGGGTGAACACGGTGGACCCGTCTCTGCCGACGACGACGTGACCGTCGCGGAGCACGTCGACCCGGAGCGGTGCGAGGCTCACCCGCACGGTCACGCGCCCGCGGGCGATCACCAGGGGCAGCGCGGGGGAGAGCGGCGCGACGAGGGTCACGGAATCATGCTGGGCCACCACCGTCGCGTCCCGGTGAAGGTCCCGTGAAGGCCGGGCCTGCGGACGAACCTCCTGCATTCGGCGAGGTTCCTGTGAGTCCTCGCGACCCGCTGCTCCTTCACGCCATCGTCACCGGTCGGACACGGCGTCGTCACTCGACGGGGCCCGGGGGAGCGGAGCCTCCACGGCATGAGCCCCACCCCCGGCAGCTCCCCGAACGTCCCACCAGCGCTCTCCCGGTGCGACCTCCACGTCCACTCGACGGCGTCGGAGTTCTCGAAGCTCGGCGTCCAGCGCTCGGTCGGCATGCCCGAGTGCGCGACGCCGCCGGAGGAGGTCTACGAGCTGGCCAAGCGCCGCGGCATGGACTTCGTGACGATCACGGACCACGACACGATCGCGGGCGCGCTGCAGATCGCCGACCGCCCCGACGTCTTCGTCGGCGAGGAGCTGACGGTCTGGTTCCGCGGCGAGCCGCAGGCCGTCCACGTCCTCTGCCTGGGCATCAACCAGGACGACCACGACTGGCTCCAGGCGCACAACCACGACGTCGTGCGCTGCGCCGAGTACCTGCACCAGAACGAGATCACGACCGCGCTGGCGCACCCCTTCTACTCCGTCGAGGCGCCGCTGACCGCGCGCCACCGCCGCCAGCTCGCCGAGCTCTTCCCGATCTGGGAGGTCCGCAACGGCTCCCGCGCCCGCGAGCTCAACGCGCCGGCCGCGACGTTCATCGACGTCCGCGGCGGCATCGGCATCGGCGGCACCGACGACCACGCCGGCGTCGACATCGGCCGCACGTTCACCGAGACGCCGCTGGCCTACACGGCCGAGGAGTACCTGGCCCACATCCGCGCCGGCCGCGCCGTCGCCAAGGGCACGCAGGGCAGCGCCGCCAAGTGGACGCACGCCGCGATGGGCATCGCGATCCGCTCCCTCGGTGTCGACCCCCGCGGCGAGGACGACGGGCCGATCGAGCGCCCGCGCCCCGAGGCGATCGCGACGATGGTCTCCAGCCTCATGACCGAGGGCGACGTCCGTCGCGGCTCCGAGGACAACGAGATCACGCCCGACGACGCGCGGATGCTGCTGCGCGCCTGGCTCGACGCCGTCGGCCTGCGCGACCTCACGGCCCGCCAGCTGCTGGCGATGTTCCAGGAGGACGACTTCGACCACCGCGACCTCTTCCGCCGCGCGCGCACGGCCCACGAGGGCAAGCTCGCCGAGACGGTCGAGGCCGTCGTCGCCGCGGCCGAGGGCGTCGCCGCGGGGGAGGAGCCCGACCTCGCCGCGATCGGCGGGCAGCTCCTCGACGCATTGCTGCCGGCGCTGCCCTACGCGCCCGCCGCGGCGTTCCTCGGCCGCGAGCGCCGCAAGCTCAAGACCCGCCTGGACGGCGAGCTGCCGCGCGTCGCGCTCGTGGCGGACGGCATCGGCGGCATGCACGGCGTCACGCACACGATCGACACGCTGCGCCGCATCGGCGTCCCGGGCTACGAGGTGGAGGTCATCGGCACCGACGTCCGCGTCGACCGCCGCCTGCCCGCCGTCGCCGACGTCGACATCCCCTTCTACGCGGGCCTCAAGGTCGGCATCCCGGGCGTCCCCGCCCTGGTCGAGCAGATCGCGGAGGGCCGCTACGACGTGGTGCACCTCTGCTCGCCCGGCCCCGCCGGGATCGTCGCCGGCGCGCTGGCGAAGATGCTCGACATTCCGGTGCTGGCCAGTTACCACACGGAGCTGGGCAGCTACACGGGCCTGCGCTCCGCCGACCCGCGTCTGCAGACGTACGCCGACCTCGTGCTGGCGGTCTTCTACGGCCAGGCGGACGTCGTCGTCACCCCGAGCCCGCAGAGCGACGACGCCGTCCGCACCCTCGGCGTCGCGCTCGACGCGATCGGGCGCTGGGATCGCGGCGTCGACATCGAGCGCTTCTCGCCGGCCCGCCGCAGCGAGGCGGCCGCGATCGGGCTCTTCGGGACGCGCCCGTCGGAGACCAACCGCGTGAACGTCCTCTACGCCGGGCGGCAGAGCGCCGAGAAGGGCGTCGACCTGCTCTGCGACACGTTCCTCGCCGCCCGCGCCCGCGACCCGCGCCTGCACCTGCTGCTCGCCGGCGGCGGCCCCGAGGAGCACGTCCTGCGCGAGCGCCTCGGCGAGCACGCGACGTTCCTCGGCTGGCTCTCCGGCGACGCGCTCGCCGACGCCTACGCCAACGCCGACGTCTTTCTCTTCTGCAGCCGGACCGACACCTTCGGCCAGGTGCTGCTGGAGGCCCAGGCGTCCGGCCTGCCGATCGTCGCCGTGGGCGAGGGCGGCCCGCTGTCCCTGATCGAGGACGGCGTGTCCGGCCTCCTGCGTGACGCCCTTGCCCTTCTCGACGAGCATCGTCACCTTGGCGCCGCGACCACCGGGGCCGCGCTCGACCTTGGTGACCTGGCCGACGTCGACGCCCT
>NZ_JBFAPC010000264.1:0-4790 GCF_040675535.1 Patulibacter sp. NPDC049589
CCTTGAGGTTGTGCTCGCGAGCACCGGTGACGACGATCCGACCGCTTCCTGCCATTGCACCGAGTCTACGCATGCGAACGGACGTTCGGTCGTGCGCCCGCAGGCGGACCCGGAGCCGCCCCCGACGCACGACGACCTCAGAGGGCTGGCGACGCGCGTCGTGACGGCCGGGATCGGCGCGCCCGTCCAGGGCGAGCCGTTCCTCCGCGGCCCGGTCTTCGCGGCGCCGTACCACGCGGCCGGCGACGTCGAGGACACCCCGCACCTCTACGGCCGCATGAGCAACCCGGGCTTCGAGCGCTACGAGCAGGCGCTCGCGGCGCTCGACGGCGGGCGCTCGGTGGTCTTCGCGTCGGGCATGGCCGCCGCTACCGGTGTCCTGCAGACCCTCCTGGGCCCCGGCGACCTGCTCGTGGCCCCGAACGACGGCTACCCCGGCGTCCTGCAGTACGCCCGCGAGCACCTCGCCACGCGCGGGGTGGGCGTCCGCACGGTGCCCACGACCGACGAGGCGATCCGCCGCGCCGCCAAGGGCGCCGCGCTGGTGTGGATCGAGACCCCGGCCAACCCGGGCCTCCAGGTCATCGAGCTCGGCGCGACGATCGCCGCCTGCCAGGAGGCCGGCGCGAAGGTCGTGGTCGACAACACCCTCGCCACTCCGCTGCGCCAGCGCCCCCTCGACCTCGGCGCCGACCTCGTGGTCTCGTCCGACTCCAAGCACCTGACCGGGCACAGCGACCTCATCCTCGGGCACGTCTCCGGGCTGGACACGGACCTCGTCGAGCAGCTGCGCCGCTGGCGGACGCTCGCCGGCGCGGTCCCCGGCCCGTTCGAGATCTGGCTGGCCCACCGCTCGCTCGGCACCCTCGACGTCCGGCTGCGGCGGCAGGAGGCCGTCGCGGTGGCCGTGCACGGCGCGCTGTCGGCGCGCGACGACCTCGAGGACGTCCGCTACCCGGGCTTCAGCAGCGTCGTCGGGTTCGACGTCGGCAGCATGGCCCGGGCCAAGCGGCTCCTCGCGGCGCTCGAGCTCGTCGCCGAGGCCACGAGCTTCGGCGGGCTGCACTCCACGGCCGAGCGCCGCGACCGCTTCGGCGACGGCCAGGTCGGCCCCGGCTACATCCGCTTCTCCGCCGGGCTCGAGACCCCGGCCGACGTGGTGGCCGACCTCGAGCGGGCGCTGGACGCCATCTCCTGAGGGCGGCCGGGCGGCGCGCGTCGCCCGGCTCGGGGCCACTCGGGGTCGGGGCACCGCCGGGCGCGGCCGGCCGCTGCGACCGCGGCGCCGGATCGGCACGCCCGACGCACCGGATCGGCACGGGCGGGGTCTCCTCCTCCGCCGGTGCCGGGCGTACCGTTGTGCGGTCCATGGCCCGTGCCGCGACCATCCACGTCTGCACCGCCTGCGCCCACGAGACGCCGCGCTGGCTCGGCCAGTGCCCCGGCTGCGGGGCGTGGGGGACGATCACCGAGGAGCGGGCGACCAAGCCGACGGGCGGGCGCGGCGGCTCGTCCTCCGCGGGGCCGTCCGGGCCGGCGGCCCGCTCGCGCGGCGGCGTCCCGCCGGGCCGGCCGACGCGGCTGCGCGACGTCACCGCCCCCCGCGTCCCGCGGCTGCGCACCGGGCTGGGGGAGGTCGACCGGGTCCTCGGCGGCGGCCTCGTCCCGGGATCCCTGGTGCTCCTGGGCGGCTCGCCGGGGATCGGCAAGTCGACGCTGTTGAACACCGTCCTCGGGCACCTCCAGGGTGCCGGCGCGCGCACGCTCTACGTGTCGGGCGAGGAGTCGGCCGCGCAGGTGCGGCTCCGGGCCGAGCGGCTGGCCGCGCCCCCGCGGGCCGAGGACGTCGCGGCCGGCCTCGGCACCCACGACCCGGAGGGGCTCGCCGCGGCGCTCGACGTCCCGATCCTGGCTGAGACGGACCTCGCCACCGTGATCGCCACGATCGAGGAGGAGCGCCCCGAGGTCTGCGTGATCGACTCCGTCCAGACGATGCACGACCCGGACCTCAACGGCGCGCCCGGGTCCGTCGGCCAGGTCCGCGAGGTCGCCGGCCGGCTGATGGAGGTCGCCAAGCGCCTGGACGTCGCGACGGTGCTCGTGGGCCACGTCACGAAGGAGGGCTCGCTGGCCGGCCCACGCGTGCTCGAGCACCTCGTCGACTGCGTCCTGCAGTTCGAGGGCGAGCGCGAGCGCACCTACCGCACCCTGCGGGCGAGCAAGAACCGCTTCGGCTCCACCAACGAGGCCGGCGTCTTCGAGATGCGCGGCGTCGGCCTGGTCGAGGTGCTCGACCCGTCGGCGCGGTTCGTGGGGGAGGCCACGAAGGCCGCGGGGTCGGTCGTGCTCTGTGCGATGGAGGGCACCCGCCCGCTGCTGGTCGAGGTCCAGGCGCTCGTGTCGCCGAGCGAGCTCGTGCCGCCGCGGCGCGTCTGCAACGGGATCGACCGCAACCGCCTGGCACTCGTCCTGGCCGTGCTCGGCCGGCACGCGGGCCTCTCCACGAGCCAGCACGACGTCTTCGTCAACGTCGTCGGAGGCGTCCGGGCGGACGAGCCGGGGGCGGACCTCGCCGTCGCGCTCGCGGTCGCGTCGGCGGCGCGGGGGATCGTCCCGGGGATCGGCGGCGAGGGCCGGGCGGACCTGCCGGTCGCCTGCTTCGGCGAGGTCGGGCTGACGGGCGAGCTCCGCGGGGTCGGCCACGCCGACCGCCGGCTGGCCGAGGCCCGCAAGTTCGGGCTCGGCGAGGTCGTCCGGCCCGAGCGCCATCCGACGCTCCGCGACGCGCTCCGCGCCGCCCTGCCCCGCAAGAAGGACTGACCGCGGGCGGTCGACCGGGCCCGACCACGGCCGACGGGCCGGCCGTGCGCGGGACACCGGCCGTGGCGCGCCCTCGGTCGCGGGACGGGTGCCCCGAAAACGCCCACGGACGGCCACGTTCGACCACCCGAAACGATCGGCGGAAAGCGCTTACCAGCTTGATACAATCGTTGCGATGGTCCAGCGCCCCGGCGAAGAGTTCCAAGAACTCGAAGGTCGTCAGGAACCCCGGCTGGTGAAGGCGTTGGAGATGATTGCACCCGGAACCGCTTTGCGGGAAGGGATCGATTCCATCCTGAACGCGCACACCGGAGGGCTCCTGGCCATCGGTGAGCCCGAGGAGATCACCCACCTCTGTTCCGGCGGCATCCGCCTGGACATCGACTACACGCCGGCGCTGCTCTACCAGCTGGCGAAGATGGACGGCGCGATCACGCTGAACGCCAACGCGACGAAGATCGCGATGGCCAACGTCCAGCTCGTGCCGGACCCGACGATCCTCACGCAGGAGACCGGCACCCGCCACCGCACCGCGGAACGCGTCTCCAAGCAGACCGCCGCCCTCGTCATCGCCGTGTCGCAGCGCCGCGAGGTCGTCTCGCTCTACGTCGACGGCATGCGGTACCAGCTGGACCAGATCCCGGTCGTCCTGGCGAAGGCCAACCAGGCCCTCGCGACGCTCGACAAGTACCGCGCCCGCCTGGACCAGGTCTCCACCCGCCTCTCCGCGCTCGAGTTCGAGGGGGGCGCGTCGCTGCACGACGTCCTCACCGTGCTGCAGCGCGCCGAGCTCGTCTCCCGCATGGCGGTCGAGATCGAGCGCTACATCGTCGAGCTCGGCACCGACGGCCGCCTCATCGAGATGCAGCTCGAGGAGACGACGGTCGGCACGGCGGGCGAGAAGGCCGCGCTGGTGCGCGACTACTCGACGGACCCCGGCGAGGAGGCGGTGGCCGAGGCGCTCGACCTCCTGCCGCGGCTCCCGCACCCCGATCTTCTCGATTTCGGTCGACTCGCCGAGCTGCTCGGCTTCAACCGGAAGCTCAACACGTTGGACTACCCGGTCAGCCCGCGAGGGCACCGGGTCCTGGGGCGCATCCCGCGCCTCCCCAAGCTCGTCGTCCAGCAGATCATCGATCGCTTCGGCGGTCTGGACGAGCTCCTCGTCGGCACCGACACCGAGTTGGAATCGGTACCGGGCGTCGGCGAGATCCGGGCGAAGGACATCCGCGAGGGCCTTCGCCGTCTGCAGGAGATCAATCTCGTCGATCGCTACCTGCAGACGTGAGGCGCTCCCGCGCCGCACGCCTTCACGGCGATCGTCCCGCCGCGCCCCTGCGCGGCCCATCCCAGGAGGGAACACATGACTGAGACCATCGACGACGACCTGTTCGAGATCCCGATCAGCACGGATTGCGACTTCCAGGTCGGCGACAACGTCGTGTACCCCCACCACGGGGCCGGGGTCGTGAAGTCCCGCGCGCCGCGCAAGGTGCTCGGCGAGGAGCGCGAGTACCTGCGCATCCGGATCCTGCACAACGACATGACCGTCCACGTCCCGTGCGACCAGGCCAACGCGGTCGGGCTGCGTCGCGTCATCGACGAGGACACGGTCCGCAAGGTCCTCGGCGTGCTCGAGGGTCCGTGCACGGACATGCCGAAGAACTGGAACCGGCGCTTCAAGCACAACCGCGAGAAGATCAAGACCGGCAACATCTACGAGCTGGCCGAGGTCGTCCGCAACCTCGCCACGCGCGAGAACGAGAAGGGCCTCTCGACGGGCGAGAAGCAGATGTTCACGCGCACCAAGAAGGTGCTCGCGTCCGAGCTGATGTACGCGCTCGAGAAGACCGAGGACGAGGCCGAGGAGTACCTCGACTCGATCCTGGCGCCGCCGGAGGAGGGCTCGCCGCAGGCGATCGCCCTCGCCGCGCACGCCGCCGCCGCGGCGGCCACCGCGGCGGCCGCCG
>NZ_JBFAPC010000265.1:0-4778 GCF_040675535.1 Patulibacter sp. NPDC049589
GACGACCACGACATCCCGCCCTTCGACGACGACGCGTCCTACGTCGACATGGATCCCGGCGGCTCGTACGGCGACGACGACGGGTTCGACGACGGCGGCTCCTCGATCGGGCCCACGCACGTCCCCCCGCACGACCTGCACGCCGAGCAGGCGGTCCTCGGCGCGATGATGCTCTCCGAGCAGGCGCGCTACGGCCTGACCGTCGAGGACGGCCTGAAGGCCGAGGACTTCTACGCGCCGCAGCACGCCACGATCTACGAGGGGATCCGCCGGCTCTACGCGGAGAACCAGCCGATCGACTCGATCACCGTCGTCGAGCAGCTGCGCCGGACCGGCACGCTGGAGGAGGCCGGGGGCCGCGAGGCGATCGTCCGGCTGACCGCCGCCGTGACGGAGGTCGCGGCGCTGCCGCGGCACGCCCAGATCGTCCAGGGCCTCGGCAAGATGCGCCGCCTGCTCCAGGCGACCTACGAGATCCAGACCGCCGTCCTCAAGGGCGAGGGCGAGCCCGCGATCATCGTCGAGCAGGCCCAGACGCTCGTCTTCGACGTCTCCGAGGACGAGGACAACAAGGGCCTGCGGACGGTCGGCTCGTTCATCGACGACGAGGTCAAGCGACTCGAGGAGCTCGAGAAGGACGGCCGCGACATCACCGGCCTGGAGACCGGCTTCCGCGACCTCGACAAGGAGACGGCCGGCCTGCAGCCGGGCGCGATGGTCGTCCTCGCCGCGCGTCCCGCGATGGGCAAGTCGGCCTTCGTGACGAACCTCGCCGAGAACGTCGCGCTGCAGAACAAGGGCGCCGTCGCCCTGTTCTCGCTCGAGATGCCCGAGCGCGAGCTGCTCCAGCGCGTGCTCGCGTCCCAGGCCGCGATCAAGGGCGACGACGTCCGCAAGGGCCGCATCGGCGACCGCTGGGGCGACGTCCTCGAGGTCGCCGACAAGCTCGCCCAGGCGCCGCTCTACATCGACGACAGCTCCGACATCGGGATCATGGAGATCCGCGCGAAGGCTCGGCGCCTGCACGCGTCGCACCCGCACGGCGTCTCGCTCGTGATCGTCGACTACCTGCAGCTGATGCGGGCCGACGGCCGGGCCGAGAACCGCGTCCAGCAGATCGGTGAGATGTCGCGAGGCCTCAAGATCCTGGCCCAGGAGCTCTCCTGCCCGGTGATCGCCCTGTCGCAGCTCTCGCGTGGCGTCGACTCGCGGCCGGACAAGCGGCCGCTGCTGTCCGACCTGCGCGAGTCGGGGAACATCGAGCAGGACGCCGACCTCGTCATGTTCCTGTACCGCGACGACTACTACAACAAGGAGACCGCGGAGCCCGGCGTCGCCGAGCTGATCATCGCCAAGAACCGCTCCGGCCGGACCGACACGATCCGCCTGCTGTTCCAGGGCGAGTACCCGCGCTTCCTGACCATGGCCCAGCCGTCGCAGGGGATGGGCGGACCGCCCGCGAGCTTCGGCGGCGGACCCCCGCCCGGCGGGCCTCCCGGCGGCGGGCCTCCCCTCCCGGGCGGCGGACCCCCGCTCCCGAGGACCTAGCCGATGCGCTGCCCCTACGACCGCTGCGCCGGTGACGGCTGGTTGATCGACGAGCGGACGCGCAGCGCGTCCGAGTGCCGGTGCATGCCCGAGCAGAAGGCCGCCCGCGTGGCCGGGAGCCTGCGCGCCCGGATCCCGCGGGAGTACCAGGACGCGTCGTTCCAGCACACGAACGTCAGCGGGCTGCCGCGCGAGGCGGTCGGCCAGGTCCGGCGCTACGTCGACACGCTGGACGAGCGCCTGCAGGCCGGCGACGGGCTGTGGATCTCCGGCTCGATCGGCTCCGGCAAGACCTGGCTGGCCATGCTCGTCGCCCGCCAGGCGATCGAGCGCGGGCAGGCGGTCGCCGTCTACTCGGTGCCGCGGCTGCTCTCGGAGATCCGGCGCACGTACGACGGCGAGGGCACGAAGACCCTCGACCTGCTCGACCAGCTGACGGAGGTCACGCTGCTGGTGCTCGACGACGTCGGCACCGAGCGGACGAACCCCTGGGTGCTCGAGCAGCTGTACTCGATCATCAACGAGCGCTGGCAGGAGCGCCGGGCGATCGTCCTGACGACGAACCTCGACCCGATCCAGATGCAGGACCAGATCGGCGAGCGGGCCGTCTCGCGGCTGATCGGCATGTGCGAGACGGTGAACGTCCACGGCGTCGACCACCGCTCCGGCCGGCACCACATCGACCCGGGCCTGACCGGGCTCGAGGCGCCGCGCCCGGGCGACCCCGGACACGACCCGTCGGCCGCGCGCTCCGGCGGGCCGCTCGGCCCGCCGCCACCGCTGGACCCGGACACCGCGGCGTGGGCGGTCGGCGCGGGCCCGTCGCCGGGCGGTCCGCCGCGGTACGAGGACGCGGACCGGCCGGGGCAGGGACCCGACGGCGGCCCGGCCCGCTACGACGAGTCCGGCCGCCCGGATGCGGGACCCGGCCGCTACGACGACGCCGGCCGTCCCGGGTCGCAATCCGACCGGTACGACGGCGGGCGTCCGGCGACGAGCTCCGACGGCTTCGGCGCTCCGCCGCCGCCCCGGACCTTCGGGGCCGATCCAGCCGAGGCCCGTCGCCCGCAGCGGGGCCGCTACGACGGCCGGGACCAGCGGCGCGACTGACCCCCCGCGGCTGCCGGGGTCCGCTGCCCGGCTCGCCTCGGACGGGAACGCCCGGTCCCCGCCGTCAGCGGATCCGCAGCTTCTGGCTCCCGACCGGCTGGCCCGCGATCGTGAAGCGCGCGCTGTAGAGGCCCTTGGCGAGCGACCGCGACGACAGGTTCTTGCGGCCCGAGGAGGGGACGGTGCCCTTGAGCGTGCGGGTCTTCCCGGCGCGCGTCAGCCGGACCTGCAGGGCGCCCTTGACGTTGCAGCGGACGCGCAGGGCGCTGCCGCGGCGGACGCTGCCGGCGCGCAGGCGGCAGGACGCGCGCTCCACCGGGATCGAGACCGACGCGGTGGCGACGGCGTCGGTGACGTAGCGCTGGTACGCGCAGAGGAGGACGCGCTTCAGCGTCGCCTTGACGACGAACGGCGGCGTCACGGCGGAGTGGGTGGCGACGTTGGCGGGCGCCGGCGGCGCGATCTGCAGGCCGTCCTGGAGGACGAAACCGCTGCCGCCGTTGGTGCCGTTGGGGTTGACGTTGATCGACTTCTGCAGCTGCTCGCCGTAGGTGGGCGAGCAGGACGGGTCGACCGACGGGTCCTGGACGTAGAGGGAGAACGCGTACGGGGTCGTGGTGTCCGTCGTCGGGTTCTCGTTCCACGTCGCGACGCCCGACAGCGTCACGCCCGGGACGATCGAGCCGCCGACGACCGCGTCGGGCGCCTCGATCTTCAGGGTGTTGCCGGGGTAGGAGGGCGACGTGGTCCCGGTGCTGTCGGCCGCTGACGCCGCGGGGGCGGCGGCGAGCACGACGAGGAGGGGGACCAGCGCGAGGGGGGAGCGGCGCATGGGCCGTACGCTACCCCGCCGCCCTCGGGCCGTCCGTGAGGGATCGGTGAGAGCCCGGCCTCAGGCGATCCCGCCCACCGCGGGCTCGCCCGCCGGCTCGTGCTCGCCGGCCGCCGCACCCTCGTGCTCGCCGTCGGTCGCGGGCGCCGGCTGCAGGACCACCGCCGCCAGGACGACGGCGACGAGGACCAGGGCGGCGGCGATGCCGAAGGCCAGGTGGTAGCCGCCGGTCAGTGCCTCGGCGGCGGAGTCCCCCGCGGCGCGCAGCTCCTCGGACCGCGTCGCCGACAGGGTCGCCAGGACGGCCAGGCCGAGCGCGCCGCCCATCTGCTGCGTGGTGTTCACGAGGCCGGACGCGAGGCCCGCGTCCTGCGGCGGGACGCCGGACATCGCGACGGTCATCAGGGCCGGGAACGCGAGGCCGGCGCCGATCCCCTGCAGCAGCATCGCCGGCAGCAGGTCGACGGCGTAGTCGCCGTCCACCGGCACGCGGGCGAACCAGGCGAGGCTCGCGGCCACGATCAGCAGGCCGGCGAGCAGCACCGGCCGCGCGCCGAAGCGACCGGTCAGGCCCGCCGTGTAGCGGAGCGACAGCGCGCCCATGACCACGGTGGCGGGGAGGAACGCGAAGCCGACCTCGACCGGGCTGTAGCCGAGGACCCGCTGCAGGTAGAGCGCGGCGAGGAAGCCGATCGCGAACATGCCGGCCATCGTCAGGACGATCACGGTGTTGGCCCCGCTGACGTTCCGCGAGCGGAAGATCCGCAGCGGGATCAGGGGCTCGCGGGCGGAGGACTCGCGCAGGACGAAGGCGATCAGCAGCAGGAGCGCGATCGAGCCGAGGCCCAGGGTCCGGAAGGAGACCCAGCCGTCGGACTCGGCGCCGACCAGCGCGTAGACGCCGAGCATCAGCGCGGCGGTGACCAGCGCGCCGCCGAGCACGTCGGCCCCGGCCTTCAGGCCCAAGCCCTCGTCCGCGGTGACGAGGCGGAGGGTCAGGACCACGGTGGCGACGCCGATCGGCACGTTCAGCACGAAGACCCAGTGCCAGCTGATCGCCTCGGTGATCACGCCGCCGACGAGCAGGCCGATCGTGCCGCCGGCGACGGCGACGAACATGTAGGCGCCCAGCGCCTTGGCCTGCTCCCGCGGCTCGGGGAACATCGTGACGATCATGCCGAGGACGACGGCCGAGGCCATCGCCCCGCCGGCGCCCTGGACGAACCGCGCGAGGACGAGGACCTCCTGCGACGGGGCGAGCGCACAGAGGACGGAGGCGCCGACGAAG
>NZ_JBFAPC010000267.1:0-4632 GCF_040675535.1 Patulibacter sp. NPDC049589
CCGCCGGGGCCCCGGCCCCGGCCCGCCCCCCCCCCCCCCCCCCACGGGGGTGGTCGCGATTCCCTCGCTCACGGCGAGGCGATGGCGACCAGGCCTCAGATCGTCGGGGGTGGTCGCGATTCCCTCGCTCACGGCGAGGCGATGGCGACCAGGCCTCCCCCGGCGCGGGGCCGGGCGGGCCCCGGGGCACCTCAGACCGGGGCGACCACGCCCGCCTCGACCGCCGCGGCGCGGTAGGCCGCCGCGGCGCGGTAGGCCGCCGCGAGCGTGTCGACCGTCTCGTGGGCGTTGAGGCCCGAGGGGTTCGGGACGACCCACAGGGCGGTCCCGGCGAACGGGCCGTCCAGCGGGTCGGGCTGCCGGCCGGGAACGGCCTTGCGCTCGCCGAACGCGTCGCGGTAGGCGGTGATGCCGGCGATCGCCACGACCGCCGGCCGCCGCTGCGCGACCAGCCGCGTCAGGCGCTCGCCGCCCGCGCGGAGCTCGTCCTTCGTCAGCTCGGACGCGCGGACGGTCGCGCGCCGGACGAGGTTCGTGATCCCGATGCCGCGGCCGACGAGATAGGCCCGGTCCTCGTCGGTCATGCCGGCGACGCGGTCGATCTCGTAAGCGGTGATCCCCGCCGCCGCGAGCGCCGGGTAGAAGCGGTTGCCGGGGTGCGCGAAGTGCGTCTGCACCGCCGCCGTCCACAGGCCGGGGTTGATCCCGACGAACAGCAGCCGGAGGTCGGTCTCCGGCCCGCCGAGCAGGTCGGGGACCTCCTCGTCCCGGTACGCCTCGAGCTGCTCGCGGGTGAAGCCCATGCGGCGGGATCATGCCGCCCCGGCCACGCGGGACGACACCCGCCCGCATGGCCGGTCCCCGTCCGGGTGCCCGGTGCCTCGCCGCCGTCCGGAGCGATCCGGACCCGAGAAGCACCGGGTGGGGCCCCGTCCGGGTGCCTCCTGCCCCGCCGAGGTCCGACGCGGTCCGGACCCGGGACGCAGGAGGTGGGGCCCGGCCTCTACCCCTGGTTCCCGCGCGCGATCTTGCGCAGGTCGATCGTCTGGTCGTAGAGGTCGGCGTCGACGCCCTCGGCCAGCGCGACGTCGCGCAGCGGCTCGCCGGAGTCGGTCGCCTTCTTGACGATCGTGGTGGCGAGGTCGTAGCCGATGGCCTCGTTCAGCGCCGTGGCGGTCGCCAGGGTGCCGGCCGCCGAGGCGTCGGTGCCCTTGGTGTTCGCGCGGATGCCGTCGATGGCCTTCTCGGCGAACGCGACGGACGCGGTCGACAGCAGGTGGATCGACTGCAGCAGGTTGCGGGCGATCAGCGGGACGCGGACGTTCAGCTCGAACTGGCCCTGCATGCCGCCGATGGTGATCGCGGTGTCGTTGCCGATGACCTGGGCGGAGACCTGGATGACGACCTCGGGCAGGACCGGGTTGACCTTGCCCGGCATGATCGAGGAGCCCTTCTGCAGCTCGGGCAGGAAGAGCTCGCCGATGCCGACGCGCGGGCCGGACCCCATCAGCGCGATGTCCTGGGCGATCTTCGTCAGCGAGACCGCGACGACCTTCAGCGCGCCGGAGAGCTCGACGAGCGCGTCGCGGTTGCCCTGCGCCTCGAACGGGTCGGCCGGGGCGGCGATGAGGCTGAGGCCGGAGTCGGCGATGAGCTTCTCGCGGACGGCGGGCGCGAACTCGGCCGGCGTGTTCAGGCCGGTGCCCGTGGCCGTGCCGCCGAGCGGGATCTGGCCGACGTGCGGGAGGGCGTTCTCGACCCGCTTGACGCCCTGGCGGACCTGCGCGGCGTAGCCGGAGAACTCCTGGCCGAGCGTCACCGGGACGGCGTCCATGAGGTGCGTACGTCCGGCCTTGACGACGTCGACGAACTCGTCGGCCTTCGCCTGCAGCGAGGCCTCGAGCTGCTTCAGCGCCGGGATCAGGCGGTTGGTCGCCTCGTCCAGCGCGGCCAGGTGGACCGCGGAGGGGAAGGTGTCGTTCGACGACTGCCCCATGTTCACGTGGTCGTTCTTGTGCGCGGCCTCGCCGGTCAGCGCCGAGATGACCTCGTTGACGTTCATGTTCGTCGACGTGCCGGAGCCCGTCTGGAACACGTCGATCGGGAACTGGTCGTCGTGCTCGCCGGCGACGATCTTGGCCGCGGCCTCGGAGATCTGCGTGGCGATCCCCTGGTCGAGCTTGCCGAGCTCGGCGTTGACCAGGGCGGCGGCGCCCTTGATCCGGGCCTGCCACTTGATCACCTGGATCGGGACGCGCTCACCGGAGATCGGGAAGTTGTCGACGGCCTTCTGGGTCTCGCTGCCGTACAGGGTCTCAGCCATGGGGTGTCCCTCTCTCAGGGGTCGTGGGCGACGGGCCGGACACTACTCCCGGGCGGCGTTCCGGCGACCCCTCGCCGCGCCGGGCCGCGCGCCGCGATGGCGCCTCGCCGCTCCCGGCGCGGACGGCGCACGCAACCTTCGGCCGCGTCGATGGTTGTATGAAGCATGTCCCGTCCCCCGGTTCCCCCGTCCACCGTCCCCTCCGGCGCCCCGCGCCGCGGGGCCTCCCGCGTCGCCGGCGAGCCGCGCCCCGGCTCCGTCGACCTCGCCGTCTCGCCGTCCCGGTCGAAGCCCCGCACGGCTGTCGGGCTCCCGGCCGCCGGCACCGCGGCCCCGCAGCGCGCGCCCCTCCTCGTGGCCGGGGCGATCGCGGCCGCCATCCTCGCGGCCCCCGCCGCCCACGCGGCGGACCCTGCCGCCCCGGCTGCGCAGGCCACGCCCCCGGCCGCGCCCGTCGTCCTCGACCCGACGGCGCCGATCGCCGTCTCCGCCTCGGGCGCGGACCTCGCCTGGATCCGGCCGCCCGCGACCCGCGCCGGCCGTCCGACGCTCGTCGTGCGCAACGCCGACGGCACCTCCCGGGTCGTCGCGCAGACGCTGCCGGCGAACGTCGACGACCTCGTGATCGGCCGCGTCCATCCCCAGGGGCCCGACGTCGCGATCGTCGCCACGCAGTCCAGCACCAGCGGGATCCCCCACGCGCGGGGCCCGGCGCGACGCGGGACGCTGTGGTCCCTGCCGCTCGACGGCTCTGCCGCCCCGAAGCGCCTCGCGGTCTCGAAGCCCGGCACCGACCTGGCCTCGCCCGGGCTGCTGCGCGGGCGCCTGAGCTTCGCCAGCCGGGTGCGGCTGCGCGAGGGCGTCCGCTGGACGCTCCGCCGCGGGACGGCCACGTCGTCCGTCTCGACCCTGGTCTCGCGCGGCGACGCGGACCAGACGATCGACCAGACGACCCCGGTCTCGGGCGGCCGCGTCGCCTACGTGACGTCGACCCGGAACCGGGTGACCACCGGGGCCGCGCTGGACCTCCGCCTGATCCACCCCGGCGGCCACTCGACGGTCGTGTCCCGCACGAACTACGGCGGGGCGTCGGAGAGCGGCTTCGGTCCGCTGACCCCGTCCGCCGAGGGCGGCACGCTGACGGCGTCGCGCTGGACGGTCGCGGGCGCCCACCCGCACGACCTCACGACGTGGGCCGTTCCCGGCGGCCGGGTGCTCGGCACCGCGAAGAGCCCGGCCGCCTCGGAGAAGGCCGTCACGGTCTACGGCGACCACGGCAGCCACTCGTTCGAGGCCGTGTACGGGTCGGAGGCCCCGGGCACGCCGGGGCTCGTGCTGCGGGCCGCCGGCTGAGCGGGAGGTGCGGTCAGCGGCGCACGGTCCGCACCACGCTCGCCGTCCGCACCGAGGTCCCGCGCAGCGCCAGACGCACGCGCAGGCGGTACCGGCCCGGCTCCAGCGCGGGCACGCGGCCGGCGACCGTCCTCGGGCGGGTGGCCCGCAGGCGGACGGTGTGGAGCGTCCGCCAGCGCGGCCGTCGGCCGGTCGTGCGTCGCTGGACCCCGACGCGGGCCGTCCCCGCCCCCGGGAACGCGACGCGCACGCGACGGCGGTCGACCCGGACGCTCCGGGCCGCGGCGCGCGCCGCGGACGCGAGGACCGCGGGGGCCATCGCCCCCGGCTTCCGGCTCCCGGCGAGCAGGGCCGCGCCCTGGTCGGCCGTGAGGTGCGGCAGCAGCCAGCCGATCCAGTCGGGGACGTCGGAGACCTGGACGCCGGCGGGCAGCAGGTTGCGGATCTCGACCGGGTAGCGCAGCGTCTGGTCGGGGTGCTCGAGCTCGATGACGACCGTCACGCGGTAGACCGGGCGGTAGGCGACCCGGCCGACCGGCAGCGTCACGCGGTAGGCCCAGGTCGGGAACAGGATCTGCGGCTTGCAGGGAGTGTCCTCGGTCAGCCCGGGGTTCACGCACTGCAGGAGATCGGCGTCCGGACCCTCGACCCGCACCGCGCGGACGGCGGTGGCGTCGTCGCCGCGGTTGACGATCTCGACGGTGTGGTCCGTGCGGATCCCGGTGATCGTGATGCGCCCGCCCTGCGCGTCGCGCGGGCCCTGCCCCGGCAGCTCCTCGATCCGCGGACCGGTGACGACGCTCGCGGGCCGGACGGGGTCCCACGGGTAGCGGGGCAGGCCGTCCACGGAGGCCGGGGGCGCCTCAGCCTGAATCCACCGTTCTGTCGGGTGGATGAGGAAGAGTGACCTCCCAAGCAGGGCTTGAAAGCGGCTGATTCCAGCAGCCGCGGCCTCG
>NZ_JBFAPC010000268.1:0-4610 GCF_040675535.1 Patulibacter sp. NPDC049589
ACGCCGTCGCCCTGCAGCGACTCCCAGAAGAGCGAGTGGTTGTAGTGGCCGCCGCCGTTGTTGCGGACGGGGCCCTGCTTGTCGGCCGGCAGCGCGCCGAGGTTCGCGACGATCTCCTCGATCGGCTTGTCAGCGAACTCGGTGCCCTCCAGCGCGGCGTTGGCCTTGTCGACGTACGCCTGGTGGTGCTTGTCGTGGTGGATCTCCATCGTCTTCGCGTCGATGTGAGGCTCCAGCGCGTCGAACGCGAAGGGCAGCGGGGGAACGGAGAACGCCATGTGGGCTCCTCTGGAGAGTCGAGAACGGAGGCGCGGGCCGCCGTGCGGCGATCCCGCTCCCTCCAACCTACAGAGGAGGTCCGCCCGGCCCCGCTCGCGGGCCGTCGTCCGTTGGACGTCCGGACGCCCGCCGTCACCCCGTCCCGTAGATTCCGTGGCCGATGACGTCGCCGTCACATACCGCCGCAGCTCCCGCGCGCGCCGCCGCGCGTCCGCGCCCGCGGACCGGTGCGCCGGTGGCGAGGGCCGAGACCCCCGGGCGGTTGCCCTGAGCCCCTCGACCGGCGACCGGCCGGACGAGGAGCCGCGGGACGACGGCACCCCGCCGCCGGTCCCGGACGCCGCCGACCCGGCGGACGCCGAGGGCTCGCTGCGCCGGCGCGCCGACCGCGCCCGGGCCACGACCCGAAAGCGCCGCGACCAGGTCCGCGAGAAGACGAAGGAACGCACCGACCACGTCCGCGAGCGGACGCGGGAGCGCACGGAGCAGGTCCGCGAGCGGACCGACCAGGTCCGCGACCGCGCCATGGAGCGGACCGAGCACGTCCGGGAGCGCACCCGCGAGCTGACCGAGCCCGCGCGGATGACCGTCTACCGGCTGTTCGGCATCGACCGCTCCGGACCGCCGCCGATCGAGACGCTGGCCGGCCAGCCGCTGCGGGTCTGGACGATCCCCAACGCCGTCGGACTGATCCGCCTGGCGTTCATCCCGGTCTTCCTCGTGCTCGCGCTCAGCACGGACGGCGGGACCGACGCCCTGCCCGCCCTCGTGTTCCTCGCCATCGCGGCCTCGGACTACCTCGACGGCTTCCTCGCCCGTCTGACCGGCCAGTACAGCCGCTTCGGGACGCTGCTGGACCCCCTGACCGACCGCGCGCTCGTCGTCGCGGGCGGCATCGTCTGCTGGCACTTCGATCTGCTGCCGCGCGAGGCGCTGGGCGTCCTCGTCGCCCGCGAGCTCTACACCACCGACGCCGCGCGCCGGGCGCTGAAGAAGGACGTCCGGCTGGGCGTCAACTGGTGGGGCCGGCTGGCCGTGTGGCCGCTGATGTCCGGGCTCTTCGCCGCGCTCGTCGGGGTCGGCTGGCCGGCGAAGGTCGCCGTCGTCATCGGCGTCGCGATGGCGATCATGGCCACCATCCGGTACGAGCGCGACGGCCGCCGGCAGCTCCGTGAGCGCGCGGCCGCGGCCGCCGCCGCCCCGTCCGTCCCCACCGCCGGGGCCAACGGCTGAGGGCGCACCCTCAACCGGAGGTCCAGATCTTCCACGGGACCGCTGGTATGCTCGCCGCGGCGCCCCACACCAGGAGCACCCTCACACCATGGACGACACCTTTCCCGACCTCGGCAGCCTCCCGGACGAGGAGCTCAAGGCGATCATCGACCGCCTCACGGCCGAGGAGACCGAGGTCAGCTACCGCCGGCGCATCCTGCACGGCCAGATCGACATCCTCCGCGCCGAGCTCGTCAGCCGCCTGCGCCTCCGCCATGACGAAGGGGGCACCGTGATCCACGGCTCCGACGTCGACCGCCTGACGGAGATCCTCTCCGGCCGGGTCGGCGGCCTGCGTCCCGTCCCGGACGAAGCCCCCGCCGTGGACCGCGACGAGGACGAGGGCGAGGACGCGCCGGGCTGATGGCGGTCCACTGCCCCGAGTGCGGGTTCGTGGCCGGCACCGCCGCGAACTTCTGCCCCAAGTGCGGGGCCTACCTCGCCGACGTCGGCGCCCCGAACGAGCCGACCACCGCCACTTACCATCTCCAGGACTCCGGGGAGATCGCCGCGATCGACGTCGGCGCGCTCCAGGAGCAGGGCGGGGCGGCGCTCGTCGTCCGCGCCGGCGGGGGCCGGGAGGGCGAGAGCGTCCCGCTGCAACGCGACCGCGTCACGATCGGCCGCCGTCCCGAGAGCGACATGTTCCTCGACGACGTCACGGTCTCCCGGGACCACGCCCTCGTCGTCGCCCGCGCCGACGGATGGCACATCGACGACCTCGGGTCGCTGAACGGCACCTACGTCAACCGCGGCCGGATCGACAGCGCGCTGCTGCACGACGGCGACGAGGTCCAGGTCGGCAAGTTCAAGCTCACGTTCCTCGGCCGCTGACGACGCGCGTGGTCGAGGAGCCCGGCACGGAGGCGGTGCGCACCCCGGCCTCCCCGGGAGGGCCACCCGTCGCCCCCGGCGCCCGCCCGGCCCCGTCCCGGTCGGGCCGGCCCCTGACGATCGGGCAGGTCTGCAAGCTGCTCGTCGGCGAGTTCCCCGACATCTCGATCTCGAAGATCCGGTACCTCGAGGAGCAGAAGCTCCTCCAGCCGCGCCGGACGTCCGGCGGCTACCGGCTCTTCAGCACCGACGACGTCGACCGCCTGCGGACGATCCTGCGGCTGCAGCGCGACGAGTTCCTGCCGCTGCGGGTGATCCGCCAGGAGCTCGCCGCCGGCCGCGGCCAGGACGCGCCGCGCGTGTCCGGGGCGGGGGAGCCGGCCGAGCACGAGCCCGACGCGTCCCGGCCGGGCCCGATCGCGCTGCGGGGCGGGGGGACGGCCTTCCACACCCTCGAGCAGCTCTGCGACGAGACGCGCGCCAGCGCCGCGCTGGTCAAGGAGCTCCGCGACTTCGGCGTCGTCCAGGGCACCACCCGCGACGGCGCGATCGTCTTCGACGACGACGAGCGCGAGATCGTGCGCGCCGCGGTCGAGCTCTCCCATTACGGCGTCGGCGGGCGGCACCTCCGGGTGCTGCGCAGCTCGGCGGACCGCGAGGGCGCGCTGCTCGAGCAGCTGCTCGGCCCGTCGCTGCGTTCCAGGAGCGCCGAGCGGCGCGCCGAGGCGGTCGACGCGCTGGAGACGCTGGCCGCGACGACGATGCGGCTCAAGCACCTGCTGCTCGTGCGCGACCTGCGACGCTTGGTGCCGTGACCCCCGCCGCCCCGGACGCCGTCGACCTGAAGGCCCACGTGGTCGACATCGAGGACCACCCCGCGCCCGGCGTGACGTTCCGGGACATCTCCCCGGTCCTCGCGCACCCGGAGGCCCTCGCGGCGGCCGTCGACCGCCTGACGGAGGCCGCCCGCGGCCTCGACGTGCAGGCCGTCGTCGGCGCCGAGGCCCGCGGCTTCCTGCTCGGGCCCGCGGTCGCCCGCGAGCTCGGCACCGGGTTCGTGCTCGCCCGCAAGCCCGGCAAGCTGCCGCGCGCGACGATCTCGGTCACGTACGAGCTCGAGTACGGGACCGACGAGCTGCACATCCACGAGGACGCCATGGCGCCCGGCACCCGCGTCCTCGTGCACGACGACCTCCTCGCCACCGGCGGGACGGCGCAGGCGCTCTGCCGCCTCGTCGAGCGGCTGGGCGGCGTGGTCGTCGGCTGCTCCTTCCTGGCGGAGCTGTCGTTCCTCGGCGGGCGCGCCGCGCTGGCGCCGCGCGCCGTGTTCTCCCTGATCTCCTACGAGGACTGACCCATGGGCGCGATCGCCAACGGCTCGGCCAGCAAGACGACGCCGGCCAGCCCGGAGGACGTCTGGCACCACGTCTCCGACGGCTCGCGGGTCGCCCCGTGGTGGCCGAACGCCGAGCGGGCCGAGGACGTCCAGGGCGGCATCTTCACCCTCGTCCTGCGCTCCTCGCGCGGCGTCCCCGTCCGCACCGACTGGCAGGTCGGCACGTCGCGGCGGCCGGAGATCCAGCGCTGGGAGCAGCAGATCGCGAACACGCCCTTCGCGAAGGCCCTGGTCGCGAGCGCCGTCGAGGTGCGGATCGAGCCGACCGACGGCGGCGGCTCGCGCGTCACGGTCTCCGTCGAGCGCGAGCTCAAGCAGAAGGGGCTGTTCGCCAACCGCCTGGGGACGAAGGCGTCGAAGGAGCAGGCCGGCCAAGCGCTGGCGAGCCTGCTCCGCGAGGTCAGCTCCGCGGGGTGACGCGACCCACGATGACCGTCGGGCCCGGCTTCGTCGGGGCCTTGGCGGTCTCGCGGGTGATGCGGAACGTGGTGTAGACGGTCGGGTCGACGGTCGTCGCCTGGCGGCTCTTGAGGTCGAGCCCCTCGAAGCGGAGCTCGGCGCCGCGGGCGTCGCTGAGCTGCCCGAGGAAGATCGGGTCGGCCCCGTTCTTGTCCGCCCACGCGAAGTAGCGGCGCTTCGCCGTCAGCGCGGGGAGGCCCTTGATCGTCAGTGCGAGGACGGGGATCGACGCGTCGGCGGTGCTCACGGTCGGCTTGGCGGTGCCGGTCACGCGGGCGTCGGCGCCGGTGGCCCCCGACGGCGGGCGGAAGCGGATCGTCTGCGGGAGCGCGGCCGCGAACTGCGCGGCGGCGGCCTGCGCCGCGGCGGG
>NZ_JBFAPC010000269.1:0-4598 GCF_040675535.1 Patulibacter sp. NPDC049589
GGACGGCGCCGCCGAGCTCGAGCGCCAGGCCCGCCGCGCCGAGGAGGCCGGGGAGCACCGCGCCGCCGTCGTGCTCTGGTTCCGGGCCGGCGCCCGGCGACTGCGCGAGCGGCGGCGCGTCCGCGCCGACGAGACGACGACCGCGACCCAGGTCGCCCGGGCCGCCGGCGACGACCGGGTGCTCGCGCTGGCCGTCGCCCACGACCGCGCGGCCTACGGCCCCGGGCCGGTCGGACCGGACGCGAGCCGCGGGGCGCGCGAGGGCTGGGCCGCGGTGCTCGCCGACCGGAGGCCTGCCGGGTCGGAGGGCCCCGGTCCGGCCGGGGGGACGGCGGGTGGCGGGGGTACGGCCACGACGGCCGGGACGCCGCCCGGGCCCGGCGACCTCGCCGGGTCCTCCGGTGACGCCGGTCCTGCCGTCGGTGCCGGGGCGTCCGGCGATTCCGGTCCTGCCGTCGGTGCCGGCGCGTCCGGCGACTCCGATCCCCACGCTCCGCCCCGCGGACCTCGCCCCGAGGACCGCGCGTGAAGGGCCGCGTGATCGGCGGGATCGTGCTCGCGGTCGTCGTCGTGATCTTCGTGCTCGGGCAGGTGCTGGGCGGGGACGACGCGAGCAAGGAGCCGCCCGACGGCTGGCGCGGCGCGAGCGGGGACGGCCTCGGGGCGTGGGCGGCGGTGCTGAGGCACGAGGGCGTGCGCCTGCGCGTCCGCGACGTCGACCCGTCCCGCCTGCGGCTGCTGCCGGGCACCACCTACCTCTTCGCCGAGTCGCTGCTGGACGGCAGGGCCGCCGACCGCGTCGTCGCCGAGCTGCGCCGTGGCGGCCGCGTGGTCGCGACGGGTCGGGACGCCCGCTCGCTGCTGAAGGCGCTCGGTGAGCCGGCCCCGACGCGCAGCGGCGGGGCGCCCGACGCCCGACCCGCGCGGCGCGTCGCCGAGACGGCGGCGGTCGACCGGGTCGAGCGCCGCGGCCCCTACTGGCGGACGCGCCCCGACGAGCTGCGGCCCCTGCTCCTGCTCGACGGTCCCGGCGGGGCGGGCACGGTCGTCGCCGGCGACCTGCAGGTCGGCCGCGGCCGGCTCGTGCTCGTGCCCGACCGCGGGATCCTCGACAACGACGGGATCGTACGGGCCGACAACGCGGCGTTCGCGGCGTCCGTCACCGGCCGCGGCCGGGTGATCGCGCTGCGCACCCGCGACGCGGCGTCCGTCGGCGGGCTGCCCGGCCGCGTGGTCCTCGTCGTGCTGCTGCTCGTGCTCGCGGCGGCCGCGGCGCTGGTCGCCAAGGGCCGCCGCCTGGGCCCCGCCGTCCAGCCCGACGCGGACCCGACGCCGGGCCGCTCCGGCTACGTCGACGCCCTCGCCGCCGCGCTGGCGCGCACGAAGGACCGGGGGATCGCGGCGCACCGCCTGCGGTCCCGGTCCCGCGCGCTGCTGGCCCGCCGCGTCGGGCTGGCGCCGGACGCCGGGCCGGACGAGGTCCGCGACGCCGCCCGGCGCGCCGGGCTGAGCGCGCAGGACGCCGACGCCGTCGCGGGCACCCCGCCCCGGCCCGGCGCTGGTCCGCCGGGCGCCGAAGAGCTGCAAGCCGTCGGGCGGGCCCTCGCCCGCCTGGAAGGAGACACCCGATGATCGAGATCGTCACCGCACTGCGGGCGGAGGTCGGCCGCGTCGTCCGCGGGGCCGACGCCACCGTCGACCTGCTCGTCGCCGCCGCGACCCTCGGCGGCCACGTGCTGCTCGAGGGCCCGCCCGGCGTCGCCAAGACGCTGACCGCGACCGCCCTGGCCCGGGCGCTGGACGTGCAGAACGCGCGGATCCAGCTGACGCCGGACATGCTGCCGTCCGACGTGACGGGCACGGTCGCCCTGCGCGGCGGCGAGCTCGTCTTCCGCCCCGGGCCGGTCTTCACGAACGTCCTGATCGCCGACGAGATCAACCGCACGCCGCCGAAGACCCAGTCCGCGCTCTTGGAGGCGATGCAGGAGGGCGCGGTCTCCGTCGACGGCGAGCGCCACGCGCTGCCGGTGCCGTTCCTGCTGGTCGCGACGCAGAACCCGATCGAGCAGGAGGGCACCTACCCGCTGCCCGAGGCGCAGCTGGACCGCTTCCTCTTCCGCGTCCGCGTCGGCTACCCCGACGAGGACGCCGAGCGCGAGGTCGTCTCCGCCGCCCGCGACGGCCTGCGTCCGGCCGCGCTTGCCGACGTCCGGCCGGTCGTCGACGCCTCCGCGCTGCAGGCGGCGCGCGACACCGTCCAGGACACGTTCGTCCACGCCGACATCGTCGCCTACGTCGTGGCGGTCGTCCGGGCCACGCGCCGGCTGCCGAGCGTCGAGCTCGGGGCGAGCCCCCGCGCCGGCCTGCACCTGCTGGCCGCCGCCCAGGCGTCCGCCCGGATCGCGGGCCGCGACTTCGTCACCCCCGACGACGTCCGTGCGGTGGCCGAGGTCGTGCTCGCGCACCGCCTGGTCCTGAGCCCGGAGGCCGAGCTCGAGGGGACGCGCGACCGCGACGCCGTCGCTGCGGCGCTGAACGCCGTCCCGGTCCCGGCGTCGCGGTGAGCACCGTCCGTCCATGAGGCTGAGCCCGACCCCGCGCGTCGCCGCGCTGCTGGGCACCTGCGCCGTCGCCGCGGTGCTGCTGCCGGCGCTCCCCGTGCTGCTCGCGGCGCTCGCGGTCGTCGTGCTGTCGCTGGTCGACGCGCTGCGGGCCCGGCGCCGCCCGCCCGTGCTCGCCGTGGAGGCCCCGAACATCGCGCCGCGCGGGGGCGCGGTCGACGTCGTCGTCCGGCCCGAGACGCCCGAGGCCGGGCTCCGGCTGCGGCTCGCGGGCATGCCCGGCGTCGAGGTCGACGGCGGGGACGGCCGCGGGACGGTCGAGGCGCGCGTGACCGCCGGCCGGCGCGGGCACCACGTCCTGCCCGTGCCCGTCGCGCGCCGCACCGGCCCGCTCGGCCTGGGGTCGTGGGACCACCGCGGGGCCACGCCCGTCGAGCTGCGCGTGCTGCCCGACTACCGCACCGCGCACGCCCTGGCGGCCGCCGTGCGCACCGGGCGCAACGCCTCGGGCCTGCGCAACCGCGGCCCCTACGGCCTCGGCACCGAGTTCGACCACGTCCGCGAGTACGCGCCCGAGGACGACGTCCGGCAGGTCAACTGGCGCGCGACCGAGCGGATGGGCCGTCCGATGAGCAACCAGCGTCGGGTCGAGGCCGACCGCGACGTCGTGATCCTCGTCGACGGCGGCCGGCTCGGCGCCGCCCCGGCGGACCGCGACCCCGACGGCCCCGGGAGTCCTCCTGGCGGGGCGCCCGACTTCGGCGGGCCGCGATGGGATCCGCGGACGTGGGGTCCGGCGGGGCGGGGAGGACCGGACGGGGACGGCCCGGGCGGTCCGTCCCGGGGCATTGCCGGGGCCGGCGGCGCGGCGGCCGTGGCGCCCGTCGAGGTCCGGCTCCTCGACGTCTGGCTCGACGCCGCCGCCGCGGTGGCGGCGACCGCCGACGTCCTCGACGACCACGTCGGGGCGATCGCGTACGACGACCGGATCCGCCGGCAGCTCGCGCCGCGGCGCGGGGCCGGCGACGCCGTCGTCCGCGCGCTCCACGACCTCGAGCCGACGCGGATCGACAGCGACCACGAGCGCGCGTTCCGGGCGGTCGGCGGCAACCGCCGCGCGTTCGTCCTCGTGCTCACCGACCTGCTCGACGAGGCCGCCGCTGCCCCGCTCCTGGCCGCGGCGCCGCTGCTCACCCGCCGGCACGCGCTCTGCGTCGCCACCGTCGAGGAGCCGCGCCTGCGCCGCCTGGCGACGACCGCCCCCGAGGACGAGCTCGGGGCCCTGGCCCAGGCCGTCGCGGTCGACGTCCGCGACCAGCGCGACCGCGTCGCCGCCCGCCTCCGCGCCCGCGGTGCCCAGGTCCTCTCGGTCCCGCCGGGCACGCTCCCCGCCGCGGCGGTCCAGGCGTACCTGCGGGCCAAGCGTCGGGGGATGCTCTAGGGCGGGCCTTCGCCGGCGAGGGCCACGCGGCCGCGGCTCGCGCGGCCGGGAACGTTGCGGGTTGGAGTCGCGGGGCGGCACGGATCCGCATCGGTCGGCGGGCGCGGCCGGGTGATGCGGGTTGCTGCCGTGGGGCGGCACGGATCCGCATCGGTCGGCGGGCGCGGCCGGGTGATGCGGGTTGCTGCCGTGGGGCGGCACGGATCCGCATCGGTCGGCGGGCACGGGGCGCGGAACCGGTCGACGGCCTCCGGCCGACGCTACGTCGGGCGGGAGGTCAGTCCCCGTCGAGTTCCGTACCTCCGGGGTACCGAAGTCGACGACGGTCGGCGGGGCGGGCCAGGTGCCGCGAGCGCGCGTCGAGTTCGACACCTCGGAGGTACGGAAATCGACGACCGTCGTCCAGGACGGGCGGGCCGGGCCGGAGACGGCCGGGGAGGGCCGGGAGGGCCGGGGACGACCGGACCGGGGCGGGGTAGGCGGCGCGGCCCGTCGGGTTCCGTACCGCTGTGGTCCGGAACCCGATGACGCTTCGCCGCCCGCCGCCCGCCGCCCGCCGCCCGCCGCCCGCCGCCCGCCGCCCGCCGCCCGCCGCC
>NZ_JBFAPC010000270.1:0-4561 GCF_040675535.1 Patulibacter sp. NPDC049589
GGGGATCGCCGTCAACGTCGACATGGTGGGCGTGATCGTCGGCACCGCGGTGATCGACGCCGTGATCGCGCTGCCCGTGCATAATCGGATCAGGGGGCCGGCAAGGACCACGAGGGCCTCCTGCCGGCGGGGGTCTCCTTCCGCAAGGACGTCCTCCCCCACCTCGGTGACCACGCCGCGGCGTTCCTGCTGGGCGGCGTGCCCTCGAAGGACGGCGATCGGACGGCCGCCAGGTCCGTCGACGGCGCGATCGTCGCCGAGGTCCGCGACGCCGCCGCGCTGCGCAAGGCCGTCGGGTCCGCGGGCCGCAAGGTTGACGTCAGCGGCCAGGAGATCCGGATCCAGGGCGAGCGCGCCACGTGGATCGGCGACGGCGTCGCGGCGCTGGGCACCGAGGCCGCCGTCCGCGCCGTGATCGCCGCCACCGCCGACGGCGCGGACCTCGCCGGCAACGCCCGCTTCACCGCCGCGCTGCAGCAGGTGCGGACGACCGACCCGGCCGGCGTCGCCTGGGTCGACCTGCAGCAGGCCCCGGCGATCAACGCCGCGTTCGCCACGATCGGCGAGCACGTCGCCGGCGGGAAGAGCGGGTCGAAGGCCGGAGCCAAGGCGCTCGCCCGCCGTTCGAAGCTCCTGGAGGACCTGCCGAAGGGGCTGCGCGAGCAGGCCGAGAAGCAGCTCGGCACCGGCGCCCTCGGGCGCTCGTCGTCCCGCAGCCTCTCCCTCTCCTCGCTGCGCCTGCCCGCCCGCGACGCGACCGCCGCGCTGGCGCTCGAGCTCCGCCCCGGCCGCCTCGTCGTCCGCAGCGGCGGCACCGCCGCCGAGCCGGGGACCGATCCGAAGGTCGCGTCCGACGCGGTCGCCGCGCTGCCGGCCGGGTCCTGGGCCGCGTTCGGCGGCGGGACCGCGGGCCTGCTGGCGAAGGGCTCCCCCGCCGCAGGCGCGCTGAACCAGGTCGCCGCGCTGCTCGGCGCGCAGCTGCCCGACGGGCTGGCCAAGGCGCTGCAGGGCGTCGAGGTCGTCTCGGGCGGCGTCCAGGGTGAGAACCTGCTCGCCGCCGGCGGCGCGGTCGTCCTCCGGGCCGGCGACGACGACGGCGCGAAGACCCTGCTGGACCAGCTCGGCTCCGTGCTGGGCAGCATCGGCGGGAAGAACGCCGGCGCCGCCGGGTTCTCGGCCAAGCCGACGAAGATCCCCGGCACGACGTCGGGGCTCGTAGTCGGCCTGTCCGGCCTGCCGATCCAGCTCGCCGCCGGCGTGCAGGGCGACCGCCTGGCCGTCGGCCTCGGCGCCGACTCGGTGACGAAGGCGCTGGCGGACGGCGACCGCTTCTCCGGCGACCCGCTCTACAAGCGGGCGACGACCGCGCTGGACGGCCTCGCGCCGTCCCTGGTCCTGCAGCCCGCGCCGCTGACCGACCTGCTGAACACGCTCGGCCCGGTCCTGGGCGGGATCCTGAACGGCGGGTCCGGCGGCGGCGGGATCGCCGACCTGCTCGGTGGCAGTGCCGGCGGGTCGGGCGGCGGGTCCGGCATCGCGGGGCTCCTCGGCGGCATGGCGGGCGGGTCCGCGCCGAAGGCCGGCGGCTCGGCGACGGGCGGCGCCGCGGGCGGCCTCTTCGGCTCCGCGGGCCTCGGGCGCGTGGTCGGCGCGCTGGGCCGGATCAAGCTCGTGACGGCCGGCCGCGAGGCGACCGGCGCGTCGACGTGGCGCGGGACCCTGGTCGTCGAGTACGACGCCGCGAAGCGGGCGGCCGGGACCTCGACCACACCGACCGCGCCCACGCCGAGCGCGAAGCCGTAGGGCGCACGGCGATGTTCGGTCTCCTCAAGATCCTGGCCGTCATCGCCGTCCTCTTCTTCGGGGGCCGGTTCCTCGTCGACCGCTACGCCCACGGCGACAGCTGGCGGACGGCGGACGGCACCACCGAGTGCCGCACGAAGCTCGGCGGCACGATCCAGACGCGGCGCGTCGTCGCGCCGGGCGCGAAGGCCGCGGACTGGAAGGGCGCCGACGAGGCCGTCACGAAGGTCTGCGACTCGGCCAAGCCGAACTGAGCGCGGGCCTCGGACGGACGGACCAGCGGGCGACCGCGCGAGGGACGCCGCCGCACGGGCGGGCCGGTGGCCTCGGTCCCGACCGTCACCGGCCGGGACGGCCGACGACGCCTCCGGTCCGGCGCGGGACGGGACCGGTGGTCAGCCGGAGCGGCGCGCGACGCAGGGGATCTTCGCCTTGCCGGTGCTGTCGAGCCGGCGGACGCGGTCGTTGTCGTCGTAGCGGACGGTCAGCCGCACGTCGAGCCCCGCCCACGTCTCCTGGTTGTGCGTGGAGTCGCGGACCGTCCGCGTCGGCCGGCCCATGACCTCCTGCACGTCGAAGCGGCCGAGCCCGGGCGAGAGCGAGCAGAACTTCTCCGGCCACCCGCGGATCGTCTGCTCGCTGCGGGGCGCCTTCTCGGCCTGGGTCAGGACCTGCCGCAGCTCCTGCGCGGCCTTCTCGCGGGACGTTCCGCATCCCGCGAGCGCGGTGCCGAGGACCAGGGGGACGACGAGCAGCAGACGAGAACGCACGAGGTCCCGAGTCTCGCACCGGCGGCCCGGCTCGTGAGGTGGATCTTCCTCCCTCAGCGGGGCAGGATCGGGCCGAGGGGCGGGCATCTTCCGAAGCGCCCGGCTCGCCGTCCCCGACCCCGGATGACGAGGTTCGACGACGCGACGAGCTTCACGGCCTCGTAGGGATCGGTGAGCAGGTTGTAGGTGGAGCCGAGCGCCTCGAGTCCCTTGAGGGCCGCCTTGTCCACGGCCTTGCGGTTGCCCTTCCGGACGGCCTTGAGGTTCTCCACGAGGTCGCGCGCGTCGCCGCGGAAGCTCGTCGCCTCCTTGCCCACCGCCTTGAGCCTGCCGAGCGGGATGACGTCGAACCCGAGCGTGAGGAGGCACCGGCTCTTCGGCGCGAGGCCCGGGCCCGCGAGCGTCAGCGTGTCGATGCCCTCGTCGAAGGCCGTGACGGTCCCCACGCCCGGTCGTCGTCGACGTACGGCAGGTTCGTGAAGCGGATCCCCTGCCCGACGTACTGGTCCTGGACGTCCGTGCCCGCCTGGAGCCGCGACCTCATCCCCGCATCTGCAGCAGCGCCGCCGCGATCAAGAGCATCGCCGCCGGCACCAGCAGGAGGGCCACGACGAGCTGGATCTTCGGCGCCGCGCGCGAGGCCCGGTCGATGGCCGCACGTGAGCGCCGGGCGCGCAGGTCCTCGGCCAGGGCCTGCAGCCCCTCCGCCGCGGAGCCCCCGTGGCGGTGCGTCCGCAGCAGGAGCGCCACGAGCTCCGGTGCGCCGTCCGCGGGGCAGCGGCGTCCGAGCCCGACCAGCGCGCGGTCGGTCGGCACCCCGATCCGCATCTCGGCGGCGCTCCGGCGCAGCTCCGCCCCGACCGCCCCGGGGTGGTGTGCGCCGACCCGGGCCAGCGTCTCCGGGACCGACCGGCCGCTGCGCAGCGCGATCCGCAGCAGGTCGACGACGTCGGGGAGCTCCACGAGCATCGTCGCCGCGCGGCTGCGGATCCGCCGGGAGACGAGGACGTCGGGGAGCAGGACGAGGAGCGCCGGAAGGGCGACGGCCAGCAGCACCGCACCGGCCCCGAGCACCGGGAGCAGGACCAGCGACAGCGCCGTGCCGAGGACGAGCGCCGCGCCGCGGACGGCTCCGAGGTCGGCGGCGGTCAGGCGCGGCGTCAGTCCGGCGGCGTCCAGGCGTGCGGCCGCATCACGGGGGCGCGGCAGCCGGCGCCCGGGCCCGGGCCCGATCCTCCGGGCGAGGCGGAGCACCACGCCGAGGGTCCCGAGGCCCTCGTCTGGCTCGGCCGGCCACGCCGCCGGGCGGTCGACGCGCCGACCGGCCCGCAGCACCAGCAGCTCGCCGATCGCCACCCCCGCCGTCGCGCCCGCGGCGCCGGCCATGATCGTCGCGATCACCGGGCCGCGCCCTTCCGAGCGGGCGCGCGGTCCGGCGGCGAGACCAGCCGATTGGTCCCGGGTCGCGCCACCCTCATCGCGCCAGTCCCGTCGTCAGCCGGCGGACCGCCACCATCGCCGTCACCTGCAGCAGCACCGCGGCGACCACGAGCATCGCCCCGATGGCCGTGCCCGTGACCTGCCGGACGACGTCCGGGGCGAGGACCACCGCCGAGACCATGGCCAGGGCCGGGATGCCGCCGACGATCCGGGCCGCCGACCGCGACTGGACGATGGCGCTCTCGGCCTCCGCCGTCGACCGGCGGGCGCGCTCGAGGGCCTCGGCCTGGTCGCGGAGGACGTCGGCGAGCTCCCCGCCGGCCTCGCCGTGCAGCAGCAGCCCCGCCACGATCGTCCGGTGCGCCGGCTCGTCGGTCCGCGCCCGCCAGGCGTCCAGCGCGGTGGCGAGCGGGTCCCCGGCCTCCAGGCGGGCCGCGATCCGGCGGAGCTCGTCGGCGGCCGGTCCGCCGAGACCCGACGCCCGCGACGCCTCGCCGATCGACCGCCGCACCCCGTGCCCGGCGTCCAGCGCATCGGCGATGGCCCGC
>NZ_JBFAPC010000271.1:0-4532 GCF_040675535.1 Patulibacter sp. NPDC049589
CAGGGCGAGGAACTCGCTGCGCTCGATGGTCTCGCGACGGATCAGGACCTCGGAGATCGTGTTCAGGAGCTCGCGGTGATCGTTGAGGATGTCGGCGCGACCGGGCCGGCGACCTGTGGCCGCTGCTCTGCCTGATGCTGCCGTTCGCGGCGGCGGTCTTCGCCTTCGACGGGATCCTGATCGGCGCCGGCGACGCCCGCTTCCTCGCGCTCGCGATGGTCGGCGCGGCCGTCCTGGGGATCCCCGCGATGCTCGTGTTGCGCGAAGCGGGCGCCGGGATCGCGGGCGTCTGGGGCGGGATCGTCGTGGTGATGGCGGCCCGGCTGGCGGGGACGTGGTGGCGCTACCGCGGGCGGCGGTGGGCGCAGCCCGGGGCCTGGCGGGGCTGACGACCCACGCGGTCGGGGGCCGGGCGGCACCGCGCGTCGGAGGCACCCCACGACGACCGGGGCGGAGTCCACCGAGGAGGTCGCCGCCCCGATGGCGTGCCCTCTCGGCGCGTCATGGCGCGCCTGCAGACACCGATGCTGGGACGACACGACATCGTGGGGGCCCGCTGGCCTCGGACCGGCGCCGCACTGGGCGCCTGGTGGATCTCGGCAGGACAGGTGCATCGTCGTCGAGGGGAAGCTGCTCGAGCGCCACGGCTCCACGGCGGCCGAGACCGTCGGCCGGACGCTGCGCGAGGTCGTGCCGGAGGCCGCGTGGGAGGTCCTCGAGCCGACGTACCGGGCGACCCTGCGCGGGGAGACGATCACGACGACGATCGAGGCCCTCGACGGGCAGGGCGGCGACGAGACGACCTTCGTCCCGCTGCGCGACGGCGCCCGCGTGATCGGCGGCATGGCCGTCATCCGCGACACGACGCCCGGCCGCGGCTGAGCCCGCCGCGACCGATGCGGGTCGGTGTCGCCACGCGACACCGACCCGCATCAGCCTTCTGTAGTCCGTCCCGGCCGCCGCGGGTTCGGCCCGCCCCACCGCACGAACCTGCAGCACCCCCCGGCCGCCGCAGCGACCGTCGTGCCGCCCCTACGGCCGCGGCAGCAGCCGCTGGTACGACGCGGTGTTGCCGTCCAGCGTCCACGGCGGCGCCTGCACGCAAGGCGCGGTGGCTCCGAGCGGCGGGAACGTCGGCAGGCCCGCGGCGCCGCGGCAGTCGAAGGACTTGGGGACGCTGTCCTCCAGGTCCGAGAAGGCGCCCGGCGCGGGGTAGGCGTTCGTGCGGGTGTGGGGCTGACGGGCGGCGTTGCCGAGCAGGGGCTCGTTCGGCAGGATCGCCGCCAGGCGGGCGTAGTGCTGGGGGCCGCCCGCGCCCGGCAGGCTCGGCTGGGTCAGGGCGCCGAGCTTCGCCGCCCAGGACACCAGCTGGGTCCGGTAGGCCGACAGCAGCCCGAAGAACGGCGGGATCTGGCGGGTGACCTCGCGCAGCGGGGGCAGGGTCCGGCCGGCGCGGGCCAGGACGTCCTCCGCGGCGGGCAGCACCCGGCGGGCGCGGCGGATCTGCGGGCGGGCGACGTGCAGGAGCTCCGCGACCTCGGGCAGCAGCTCGGCGGCCGCGTCCTGGGCGCGGGGCAGCGACGGGGCCGCCGCGGTCAGGCGGCGGACGACGGGCGCCGACGTGGTCGCCAGGCGCTCGGCGCGGACGAGCGTGTCCGTCGCGCGGTCGATGAACCCCGGCAGCAGGTCGACGGTCCGCGACAGCGCGCGGGTCCGGGCTCCGGTCTCGTCGACCACGGCGCGGGCGTCGCGGGTCAGGCCGCCGAGGTCGTCGCGGGAGCGCACGACCGCCGCCAGCACGGCGTCGCCGTTGCGCACGAGCGAGGCGACGCGGTCGCGGCGGCCGTCGACCAGCGTCGTGATCGCGGCCAGCTGGGCGCTCGCGTCGGGCAGCTCGCCGAGCGCGTCCGCCAGGCCCGCGCCGCGGCCCTTCAGCGCGGTCTGCAGCGTGCCGGTCAGGCGGCGGACGGCCTTCCGCGTGCGGGCGTCGAGGGTGCCGAGGACGTCGCCGACGGTCGGGACGGTCTCCACCTGCGCGGTCGGGATCCGGCCGCGGTCGGGGATCGTCCGGCCGCCGGGCGTCCCGGGGCTCAGGCCGACGAAGCGCTCGCCGAGCGCCGTGCGGGTCCGCAGCGTCACCCGGGTGTCGGCCGGCAGCGGGGCGTACCGCGCGTCGATCCGCAGGACGACGTCGCCACCGGCCGCGGTCGGGCGGACGCTCCCCACCTTCCCGACCGGCACCCCCGAGATCTGGACCTCGGCGCCGCGGATCAGCCCGCTGGCGTCGGGCAGCCGGACGGTGGCCTCGTACGGCGCGGCGCGCAGCGGCACCCCGCCGCCGATCCGGATCCACCCGGCGGCGAAGATCACGACGGCGCCGAGGACGACGAGCGCGACGGCGAGCAGGACCCGCCGGTCGGGCATCCGGGTCAGCACGCGACGCCCGCCCCGGCCCGCATCGTCCCGGCCGACGCCGGCGCAGTGCCGGCGCCCGACCGCCACGACACGGCCCGCACCGACCCGGCCGACGCCGGCCCGACGACCACCCGGTCCACCCCGACGCGCTTCACGGCCGGCACCCGCCGGTCAGCGGCCCGAGCAGGGGCGAGACGATGGACGAGAGCGCCTCGTCGGAGTTCAGCGAGCCGCAGTCGACCATCGCGAGCAGGCGCCACGCCGAGCCGACGGCGTCGCCGGTCGAGACCATCGAGTTGGCGTTGTGGAAGAACCAGGAGCCCCAGTAGAGGAAGCCCTTGCGGCCGTCGCCCGGGTCGGCGACGAGCTCGTTGAAGCCGTAGGCCAGCGCGTCGAGGGTGCGCCGGGTCGGGGGCGTCAGAGCACGGAGGCGGGCCACCGGGGGGCGGGCGTCACGGGCCAGCGGCGTGGCCTGGCGGACCAGCGGCCGCACCTCGCGGCGCAGCACGGGCCCGGCCGTGCCGAACACGTCCTTCGCGTCGGCGGAGAGCGTCGGCAGGCGGCGGATCGCGGGCCGCAGCGTCCGCGCGGTGCGGGCCGCGCGCGCCGTCAGCGTCGCGGTGCGGTCGGCCGTCCGGCGGGCGTCGGCGAGCGCGCCGGGCAGGTCGCGCAGGCCCGCGCGCAGGGCCCCGGACTCGTCGCCGACGGTGTTCAGCGTGCCGTCGAGCGACCGGAGCGCGCGGCGGATCGCCGGGCCCTGGCCGGCGGTGGTCGACCCGACCTGCGCCAGGTCGTGGACGAGCTCGCGGACGGTGCGGTCGCGGTCCCCGAGCGCCCCGGTGATCCGCCGCAGCTGGCCGGCGGTCGGCCCGAGGTCGGCGAGCGCCTCGCCCAGCGCGTCGCCTCGGCCGTCGAGCCCGCGCTCCGCGGCCCCGATCAGCTGCTGCAGCGCGGCGCGCGAGTCGACGTCCAGCGCCGCGAGGATCTGGTCGACGTCCAGGGTGGTCGACGTCCGCGACGCGTCGATCGTCGCGCCGGGGCGCAGCGCGGGGGCGCTGCGGCTGCCGGGCTCCAGCGCGACCTCCATGTTCTTCAGCGGCGTGATCGGCAGCAGCGTGGCGCGCGCGTCGGCGTGGACCCGCGGCAGGCGCTTCGGGTCGATCGACAGGGTCACGATCGCGCGGCCGGAGCGCAGCCGCACGCCGGTGACCTCGCCGACGGGGACGCCCGCGACGCTGACCGGCTGGCCGGTGTCCGGGGCCAGCGCGTCGGCGGCCGTGAACGCGACGTCGATCCGGTAGCGGTCGGAGAACGGCAGCCGCAGCCGCTGCTGGGACAGGAGGTAGCCGCCGACGGCGACCGCCACGACGACGAACGCCGAGATCACGGCCATCCAGCGCAGGCTCTCGCGGTTCAGGCCGCGCATCAGCGGCCCGCCTTCCCGGCGTCGGGCGGGCCGAGCCAGCGGCGCAGGCGGGCGCGGAGGCGGTCGACGCCGGCGGCGTCCGTGGGCGGCGTCGCCGCGGCCGGCGTGCCGGCCGCGCGGGTCGTCGGCACCGGACGGGACGCGGCGCGGAGGTCCGGGACCGGCTGGTCCGCGCACCGCGCGTCCGGCAGGAACGGCGGCTTGCCGTCGCGGCCGTACCAGACCGGCCGCGCCCCCTCGATCCCCGCGGTGGACGCCGAGAACGGCCCGATGCCGGAGGCAGACCCGGTCGTCAGCGAGCGCGGCCCGAGCGTCACCGCCAGCCGCACGAGCCACCCGTTGGCGTCGAACGTCGCGCCGGAGGACGCCAGCCCCGTGGACAGCGACATCAGCTCCTGCAGGACGGTGGTGCCGGTGGTCAGGGTGCCGTCGTCGATCCGGCGCCCGAACGCGGGGACGAGCTTGTCGCGCAGGCACTGCAGCAGGGGCGTGGCCTGCTCCAGCGTCGCGGCGCCGTCCTCGGCCGCCGGGAGCAGCTCGCGGACCAGCGGCCGGGCGGCGCGCACGAGCGCGGGCAGCTCGGCCGGGGCGGAGATCAGGAGCGCCTCAGGTGTCATCAGACGAGCATCTAGCCGAACATCGGCTCGTTCGGCCAGATTGACGGCGATCTTGATGCCGGCAGGATCGGGGT
>NZ_JBFAPC010000272.1:0-4454 GCF_040675535.1 Patulibacter sp. NPDC049589
CTTCGCGGGCCGGGCACCACGCGACCCACGACCTCCGACCACGAACCACTCTCGATCACGAAACCGAGCTACACCACAAAACGCGACTTGACTCTCGATACCGGCGGAGAGCGGATCCAAACCACTGCGACTCATCGATTCTGGGACGCCACGCAGCAGCGTTGGATCTCGGCCGGTGAACTACCTGCGAATGATTCGGTCCTGTCGGCAATCTTGGGGCCGGTGACTGTAGATGGGCCTGTTCCGTTCAGTCGGGAGAGCGGGATCGGCTACGACCTCACGGTCGCTGGGACGCACACATACCTCGTCGGTCCCAGCGCAGTGCTCGTTCATAATTGTCCTCTGGAAGGTGCCCCCGGGCGAGACGCGCGCGGGCGGTTCACCGGAGCCGGCGGCTACGGTGCCGAAGCCGAAGCCCGAGGTCTCGCTCGGTTTGAGGCCTTGACGGGGATCACCGTGGTCAGGAACCAAGTTCGTGCGACCGTGTCTGGTGCTGAGGGCGGTCGCTTCTATGACGGACTGGCCCAGAATGCGGACGGGACCTACATTGGTATCGAGGTCAAGAGTGGAACTGCGTCTCTTTCGGCGAGTCAGCGCGCCTTTGATAGCGCGGTCAATAGCGGCTCGGTCGCGCGAGCGATGCTAAACGGAAAACCCATTAGGATTACGTCGACCGAATTGATTGAAGTCCGATGACAACCCCCCGCTGCGGCATCACGATGAACGGGCGCATCACCATGGAACTCAAGTCGAGACCCGGGGGTCGCACAGCCGAGCAGCAGCTCCGTGCGGGGTTGGAATTGATGGACGGGGAAGACGACTTTGCGTTCCTGCTCTGGCATTTGCCAGAAGGCGTCCCTCGTGACTCGTTTGATCTCGAACTGGGCCCGGACAACTACATTCAATGCGCCGGAGGTTTGGACGGGCGTTTTACCTGCGAGATCCGTCGAGTCACGTCTGATGGGACCATTCGGCATGAAGTCCTAGGCCGTGCGAGCGGTCCCGACTCGGAGCCGTGGGTGCGCATCAAGTGGTCCGAGAATGAAACGTCAGTACGCCAGAGCGAAGTCTTCGATCGCGACGAAGTCATCAGACTTTTCGAGACCTACCGCTCGAACGGATCGATACCCGACGGCTACGTGACCCGGCGAATAGAAGTCTGAACCGAAGCGGCAATCGGTGCGCGGCACGGGTCGCCTCTAGCGGTGGAGCGGAATATGAGTCGATCGGTGGTGAAGCCGTGATCGCAAGGTTCAGTAATGACGGAGTACAGATTGATCTTGGGACGCTCGAGTACGGGTTTCTCTACCTCACGCTGTCGTACGTCCTCGACGGTGTGGCGCTCACCGACAACGAGTTTCGAAACATCCTTGGAATGTCGCGCGAGAACGCTGAGGAACTGATGCGGCACCTCGAGATAACGGAAGCGGAGGCCCGGTCGCGGGGCTCGCATTGGGATCACGGGCCGCGCTCCGACGACTGAGGCCTTCCACCGCCCGGGTGCGCCTGGATGTCTCGCTGTTCCTGACGGCTTCTGCCGTTCGAGTGCCAGGGGTCCCGCAACGCGCGGCAGGCTGTTGTGCAGCGCATGCGACTGCGCAGTAGCCATCCGGCTCGGTTCTTCGGATTCCGTTCGCCAGGAGCACCGCGACGCCGAGACTGTTTCGAGAGCCTGCGACCGGACACGATGGGCCGATCGAGCCGCTTGAGATCCAGTTCGACTCGGCGAACGAGGACGCCGTAGCCGATGTCCTTTGTAGGCTAGACGAACTCCGAGATACGATCGACGGGCGCATATCGGGCCCCGAACGCATAGCGATGTGCCGTGCGATCGGCAGTAGGCCCGGGTAGGTCCGCCGCCTCGCTCGCATCGTCGACGGCGTCCCGGGATGTCTGTGGCGGCTCGTTCTCGGGGGAGAGTTGCGGTGTTCTCCGGACGACCGCGATGCTGCGAGCTGCTGCAGAAGTTGATCTGCGTCGACGTCGTTCGATTCTCACGGTGGTCTTCGAGCAACGTCGCAGACCACATCAGTCACCTGGCCGACGGTTCCGAACTCCAGGCGTTCAGCGACACGGATGAAGATCCTTGGGTGCTGACGGTCTCGGGGACGACCTTCGTCGGTGGTGTCTCCGAATCCTGATCGGGCGCCGGAAGGCGATCGGCGGATCTTTGCGAGGGCATGCGCGGGTCATCGCCGTCAGAGGTGGTGTTCGGCGATAGGCCTCAGGCCTGCGGGGCAGGGCGGGAGAAGGTCATCGACCCACGAAGTAGTCGGTTGGGGCGCGGCGAGACCCGCCTCGGCGAGCAGCACCGAGAACCGCCGAGCGCCGGGGCGCTCTTCGGTCTCACGGTGCAGTCGCCCAGATCAGCCGGCGAGCAGGTCGTCCGCGTCGACCACCGTCGCGTACGCGCTGCCCAGCGCCGCGAGGAACGCGGCCTGGACGTCGGCCGCCGCCACCGTGCGGCCGGCGTGCTCCAGGTCCGGGCACGCGCAGGCGTCGCCGACGACCGTGACCTCGTAGCCGAGGTCCGACGCCGTCCGCACCGAGGCGTCGACGCACATGCTGGTCATCATCCCCGCGACGACGAGCTCGCGGACGTTGTCGTGGCGCAGGCGCGCGTCGAGGTCGGTGTCGAGGAAGGCGTTCGGCGAGGCCTTCGTGACGACCTCCTCGTCGGCGGTCGGCGCGACGGACGGATGGAACTCCGCGCCCGGCGTGCCGCGGACGAGGAAGCCGTCGTCGGGCTCGGCGGCGTGGCGGACGTGGACGACCGGGCCGCCGGCTTCGCGGAAGGCGGCCAGCACGCGCGCGGCCTGCGCCGCCGCGGCGTCCGGGCCGGCGAGGGGGAGGGCCCCGCCTGGGAAGTAGTCCTGCTGGACGTCGACGAGGAGCAGCGCGCGGGGCATCCGGCGCAGCCTACGCGGGGCGGTGACGACCGCGGTCGTGCCTGGCCGCACGGGCCTCGCCGCGGGGCGGCCCGACGTCGTCCGGGCGTCGGCACGCCGCCGCGCTGGTTGCCGCCCGTCCCGAGCGTACGGCTAAATACATGAACACCGATCAAGTATTTGCATTATCGTGCGTACGGCGGTACATTCCCGGCGTGGTCCGCACCCCGAACACCTATCTGACGTGTGCACGGCGGCGGCCGGGATTCGGGGCGGTCCGCTCGCCTCGATGTCGGTGCGCCGCGTAGGAGCCGGTCGCGGGACGCGCGGCCCGGGCGTTCGTCGTCCTCGGGGCGTTGCACGACTGCACCCCGCGGCCTCCCGTCCCGCGACCGACTCCTCCACCCGCGCGCCCTCCGGCGCCGGGCGTCCCGGTCCCGCACCACGCAGACCGCCCCGACGGGTCCACCGCCGGGGCGGTAGTGGGCGGCTCCGGACGACCCGGGCGCCGGAGGAGACGCGCGAGCCCGCACCGCTCCCCGGTGCCGGGCCCCCGGGCCCGCTCCCGCGGCGTCCGGACCGCGAACCCACCGCTCAGGAGACCCCATGGCCACCGCCGCCATCCCCACAGACCCCCGTTCCCCGACCACACCGGCCGCGGCCCTCGCGGCCGACGACCCCGCCGCCCGGACGATCACGAGCGACCCGCTGGTCCTCGGCTTCGCGCTCCTCGCCGTCGGCGCCGTGACGCTCGGCCTGCAGCTCGTCGGCTTCGTCGCCCAGGCGTCGCTCGGCAGCCCGCTGGCGATTCTCTTCGCCGGCACCGGGCTCGGCCTCTTCGTCGCCACCGCCTGGGCCGCGCGCCTGGAGTCCCGGCCGACGTCCGGCCCCTGGACCACCGGCACGACCCTGCCGATCACCTACCTCGCGCTGCTCGCCGCGTTCTTCACGAGCTACGCGGCGCTCGTCCTCGGCCTGACCCACGGCTGGTTCGGGGTCGCGGCGGCGGACGTGAAGGACACCGTCGCGACGTTCCAGCTGACGTGGCTGGTCGGCTTCGCGCTCGTCGCGATCGCCACCGCCCGGCTGCCGCGGATCATCCCCGCGCTGACGGCCGGCTTCGCCCTCGCGCTCGCGCTGCTGCTGATCGGCACCCTGGCACCGTCGGAGGCCGCGAACACGATCGCCGGCATCGTCGTCCTGGCCGTCGGCCTCGGCGCGGCCTACGTGTTCCTGTCGCTGTCCTCCGCCGCGACGGGCGGCCCGGAGCACCCGCTGGGCGCGCCGCTGATCGGGGGCGAGCAGTGAGCGCCCGCCGCCGCCCGCGCGGGGCCTGGCTCGGCGGGGCCCGCGACAGCGACGACGTCGTGGCGGGCCGCCCGCTGCGCGACCGCTCCGACCGCGTGGTCGGCCGGTACTTCGACGACGACGAGCCGCCGGAGGCGCTCCTGCGCGCGTCGCGCTCGCGCCGCGACGGCTGTTGGTGCTCGAGCCGGCGGGGGTGTTGGCGAGCGGCTGGTAGCCGCTGCCGGTGCCCGTCGCGCCGGGGACGATCGCCTGGCGGTA
>NZ_JBFAPC010000273.1:0-4391 GCF_040675535.1 Patulibacter sp. NPDC049589
CGCCACGGCGTAGTGGCGCAGGTCCGGGTACCGGGTCCGTGCCCAGCGCTCGGAGTCCGCGGTGGCGTGGGCGACCTGGGTCATCTCGTCGACGTCGACGAGTTTGACGCGGGGGCGGCCCTGCGGCTCGCCGAGGGCCTGCTCGTGGGCGTCGATGCGCAGCCAGCCGGCGAAGTCGACGTGGTCGGGCGCGTTCTGCGCGACGAGCTCGGCGATGTCGGACTCGTCCGTGGGCACGGTGAGCTTGCCGGCGGCGTGATCGGCGGCGAGCTCGGCGATCGTGTCGTTGGCGCACTTCTTGTTGGTGCCGATGATGCCGGAGGGGCCGCGCTTGATCCAGCCGGCGGTGTAGAGGCCGGGGACGGGTTCGCCCGATTCCTGGTCGATGACGCGGCCGTCGAGGTTGTCGATCGTGGCGCGTTGCTCGTCGAACGGGACGCCGGGGAGGGGGCGGCCGCGGTAGCCGATGGAGCGCAGGATCAGGCCGGTCTCGATCGTCTCGGTCTCCGACGTGGGGCGGGCGGAGAGCCAGCCGTCGTCGTCGGCGATCAGCTCGTTCTTGACGATCTCGATGCCTTCCACGCGGTCGGTGCCGATGATCTTCACGGGGGAGGCGAGGAACCGGAGGATGACCTTGCGGGTCTTGCCCGACGGGGTCCGCGTGGAGTATTCGGTGGCGATGTCGACGTTCTTCTGTTCGCGGGCGTCGGCGCCGTCGCGCGAGAGCCAGTTCTTGGAGCCCTCGTCGAGGTCGACGTCGGACGGCGAGACGACGATGTCGGCGTCCTCCAGCTCGCCGAGCTCGCGGAGCTCGGGGTTGGTGAACGCGGCCTGCGCGAGGCCGCGGCGGCCGAGGATCACGATCTCCTCGATCTCGCTGTTCGACAGCGCCTCGATGGCGTGGTCGGCGGTGTCGGTGACCTTGAGCTCGGCCGGCGTGAGGGCGAGCATGCGGGCGACGTCGACGGCGACGTTGCCGTTGCCGATGACCACGGCGCGCTTGGTCGAGAGGTCGAAGGTGAGGTCCTTGGCGTCGGGGTGGCCGTTGTACCAGGCGACGAAGTCGGTGGCCGCGACCGATCCGGGGAGGTCCTCGCCGGGGATCCCCAACCGGCGGTCGTGCGACGCCCCCGTGGTGTAGATCACGGCGTCGTAGCGGGCGGTGAGGTCCTCGTGCGTCAGGTCCTTGCCGACCTCGACGCCGCCGAAGAAGCGGAAGCCGTCCTTCTTGCCGACCTTCTCGTAGACGCGGGTGACGGACTTGATCTTCGGATGGTCCGGAGCGACACCGAACCGCACGAGCCCGTAGGGGGTCGGGAGCCGGTCGAACAGGTCCACGCGGACCTCGCCCTCGATCGCCTTGCCCGACAACAGCTGTGCCGCGGAGTAGAAGCCCGCCGGGCCGGCGCCGACGACGGCGACCTTCAACGGGCGGGCGGGGCTGGTCTGATCGGTCACGGAGAGTCCTCGGAGGGCGGTCGTGGTGCGGTGGCTGGCCCGGCCGGCCGCGGCGCGCGCGTCGTCGGCGGGGCGTGATCCGGGGCCCGCACGGGGCGGCGGGGCCGGTCTTCGGTAGGCCTTTCATCGTACGGGAGCGCGCCCGCGGCGTGAGACCCATACGGCATACGCGGACGCGCGCCGCCGGCACCCCCGGTGCCCGGGACGCCATCGGGCGGAACACTGGCCCTTGCACTGTCCACCTACCCGCGCGTAGGCTCGGCCTTCGTCATCCCCCGGGAGGTTTCGTGTCCGAGCGTGCAGTCACCCGTCGAGGGCTCCTGGGAGCGGGAGCCGGAGCCGCCGCGGGCGCCGCGGCCCTCACCGCCGCCGCGGACGCCGACGCCGCCAAGCCGAAGAAGGCGCCGGCCAAGCGCAAGAAGCGCCCGGCGAAGTCGAAGTCCGTCGACGTCGTCGTGGTCGGCGCCGGGATCTCCGGGCTGACGGCGGCCCGCCGGCTGGCCGCGAAGGGCACGTCGGTCGTCGTCCTCGAGGCGCGCGACCGCGTCGGCGGCCGGACGCTCAACCACGAGGTCGCCCCGGGGCGCGCCGTCGAGGCCGGCGGCGAGTACGTCGGGCCGACCCAGAACCACATCACCGCGCTCTGCAAGGAGCTCGGCGTCGGGATCTACGAGGCGTACACGAAGGGCGACAACGCCTACATCGCCGACGGTCGCGTCACGCGCTACACGGGCGACATCCCGCCGGAGCCCGGCTCGCTGCTGCAGCTCAACGAGGTTCTCAGCTCGATCGACCAGATCGCGCGGACGGTCAACCTGAACGACGTCAGCAAGACGCCGAACGCGTCGGCGCTGGAGAGCGACACCGTCGCGTCGTGGCTGCGCTCGAAGGGCGCCATCGTCGACGGCACCCGGGTCCAGCAGCTCGTGGAGTGCCTCGTCGAGCCGAGCTTCGGGGCCGGCCAGGCGGAGGTCACGCTGCTCCTCTTCGCGCGCTTCGTCGCGCACTCCGGCGACGAGAACCACGTCGGCACCGTCGAGCGGATGCTCGGCAACAAGGGCGGCGCGCAGGACTCCCGGATCCTCGGCGGTAGCCAGATCGTGTCCTTCGGGCTCGCGGAGGGCGTGCAGGTCGTCCTGAACGCGCCGGTGCGCCGCATCGAGCAGGCGAACGGCTCGGCGACCGTCGTCTCCGACCAGGGGACCTGGAAGGCGAAGAGCGTCGTCGTGGCGATCCCGCCGCCCCTGGCCGCCGCGATCCAGTTCGCCCCGGAGCTGCCGTCCGAGCACCGCCAGCTGCTGCAGCGCTCCCCGATGGGCGCGCTGATGAAGATCGAGGCCGTCTACGACAAGCCGTTCTGGCGCCAGGACGGGCTCAGCGGCGCCGCGGTCGCGGTGGACGACGGCGGGCCCGCCCGCGCGCTCTTCGACAACACGCCGCCCGAGGGCAGCCCCGGCGTCCTCTTCGGCTTCTGCGGCGGGCAGGGCTGGCGCAGGTGGAGCGGCGTGGCGCCGGCGAAGCGCAAGGCCGCGGCGCTCCAGCAGTTCGCCCGCTATACGGGCCCGCAGGCGCTCAAGCCGATCGACTACTTCGAGAAGGACTGGGGGCGCGAGCAGTGGTCGGCCGGCGGCCCCGTCGCGCTGCCCGGGCCGGGCACGCTCGCGGCCTACGGCTCGTGGATCCGCACGCCCCACGGCAACGTCCACTGGGCCGGGACCGAGACGTCCGACTACTGGGCGGGCTTCATGGACGGCGCGGTGCGGGCCGGGGAGCGCGTCGCCCGGGAGCTCGGGGCGTGACCCGCGTGAGCTCGTCGTGCCGCGTCGGTGACGCGACGCCGGCTGGTACGGAGCCGGGCGGGGCGGAGGCGACGGGACCCTTCCGCCGCCCCGACCCGGAGGCGGACGCCCCGGCCGCCGGTCGACCAGGGGCGCGCCGTCGCCTGGCGGGCCTCGTCGTCTCCGCCGTCGTCCTCGCGAGCCTCTGCGGCGCGCCCGCGGCTCTCGCCCACAGCGAGCAGGAGGAACTGGCCGAGGAGGCCTACGCCGCCAAGCACCCGGCCAAGGCCGCGGTCACGCCGATCGGCTCCGACGCCCTGCGCCTCGCCGCCCGGACCGCGCCGCCGGCCTCCTACGAGGCGACCGCGCCCGTGCCCCGCCCGCCGGCGAAGCTCCCCGCGGGCGTCCTGCGCGCCGGCGTCGGCCGCGCCGACCTGACCCCGCCGAAGGTCGGCTACTTCCTCGGCGGCTGGACCCGGGCGGACCGCGTCGGCCGCGGCGTCTCGACCCGCCTGACGACCAGCGCGATGGTCCTGGAGAAGGACGGCAAGAGGCTCGCGCTCGTGGCGATGGCGGACTTCGCCGTGCCCCAGGGGCTCCAGCAGGCGGTCGCCGCGAAGGTCGCCGACCTCGGCCTGACGGAGCGCACCGTGATCCTGTCGGCGACCCACACCCACTCGGGCACGGGCGGCTTCGCGAACGAGGAGACGCTGAACACCGCGGCGCCGGGCGCCGCGCTGATCCTGTCGAACCCGGCGAGCCTCGCCGGCCTCGTCGCGCCCTCGAAGGCCGACCCGCAGCTCTACACCTTCATCGTCGACCAGATCGCGACGGCGATCCGCCGCGCCGCCGGGTCGATGGGTCCCGCCGAGGCGGCCTGGGGCCACACGACGCTGAGCGGCCTGACGAAGAACCGCAGCCTGATCGCGCGGCTCGCGGACTTCGGGACGAGCGACCCCGCGCGGGTCCCGTACGAGCGGACGATCAACCCGAGCGTCGACGTCCTGCGCGTCGACCGGCTCGTCGGGCCGACCTGCACGACGACCGTGCGCCGGGCGGCGAAGCGCGCGACCACCGCGAGGCGGCGGGCGCGCACCGCAGCCCACGCGCTCACCCGCGCCCGGCGGACCGCCCGGTCCGCCGGGACGGCCAAGG
>NZ_JBFAPC010000274.1:0-4359 GCF_040675535.1 Patulibacter sp. NPDC049589
GGCCGCCGCCGGCCGCCGCGGGGGCGCCGCGCTGGCGACCGTCCTGGACCGGGGGTCGCCGCGCCTCGTCCGACGGACGATCGCCAGCGAGGCCGCGATGCTCGTCGTCTTCCGGGGGATGGCGCGGTCGCTCCGCTCGGCCGCCCGCTCCGGGGACCTGCGCGGCGACCTGCAGTTCGACCTCGTCGGCCCCCGCGGGTCGCGGCGCGCGTGGACGGTCTCCGCCGGGCCGCTGCGCGCCGTCGCGCGGCGCGGCCCCGCGCCCGCGCCGACGCTGGTGCTGCGGACGACCGCGGACGACCTGCTGCGCCTCGTCAGTGGACAGCTCGACGCGGGCGACGCCCTGCTCGACGGCCGGCTGGACCTCGAGGGCGACCTCGCCCTCGCGGTCCGGATGGGGGATCTCTTCCGGCGCTGAGGGTGACTGGCGGCCCCGGTCAGCCGGCCGGCCCGAGCAGGTAGACGACCCGCACCGTGCTGGAGAAGGTGGAGCGGCCCGCGAGCACCGGGGTGGGCGCCGCCGACTCGGCCGAGGCCGAAGACGAGTCGGACGTCGGCGTCGCGGACTCGCGTGCGTCGTCGAAGGACACCGACGACGACGGGTCCAGGTCGATCGAGCGGACGCCGATCACCCGCTGGCCCTGCGACGCGGCGGCGGCGTCGGCCCGGCGACGCGCGTCGCCCAGCGCGGCCTGCTCGGCGGCGAGGCGGCCGTCGGTCCGGCGCCCGGGGGAGAACGAGAACGACGGCCCCTCGACGCCGGTGGCGCCTGCGGCCGCCACGGCGTCGAGCGCGGGGCCGACGCGCGCGACGTCGACGACCCGCACGGAGAACGACCCGGAGGCGACCCAGCGGACGCGGATCCGGCCGGTCTTCGCACCCCGGTAGCGCTGCCGGGACAGCGAGACCGACGTCGTCGTGATGTCGGCCCGGGGGACCTGCAGCGCGCGCAGCCGCCGCACGATCGTGGCGAGCCGGGCGTTGGCCGCCCCGCGGGCGCCGGCGGAGGTCGCCGCGACGCGCCGGACCCCGGCCTCGAAGCTGCCGACGTCGGGGGCCAGCTCGACCTCGCCCTGGCCCTGCACGCCGAGCGTGGGGGCGACCGGGTCCTCCGCGCGGGCGGCCGCCGGCGCGGCCAGCGCGGCGAGGGTGAGGATCAGGACGGGGACGGGTGCACGACGCATCGCGCGAAGCTACCAGCGGGTCCGCGGCCCGCGGTCCATCCGGGCTACGGCGCGGCGGCGGCCAGCTCGCTCTTGATCAGCTTGCCCTGATCGCCGAGCGGCGTGCCCTCCCAGTCGGCGATCACGCTGGGCTGTTGGCAGCTGCCCGGCGCGTTCCAGCTCCAGATCGTCCAGCCCATGCTGTTGGCGGCGGAGCCCAGCGGCTTGTCGAAGTAGCGCAGCAGCTGCTGCGTGACGCCGGCCGAGCAGTCGTTGGTGCCGAACTCCGTCGACACGACGGGATACTTGGCGGCGACGCGGCCGAAGCCCTGGTCCCAGTCCGAGACGGTCGAGTGGAACGCCGTGTAGACGTGCGTGTCGTACGCGATGTTCGTGCCCTTCAGCGCGTGGCCCTGGAGGACGCCCGAGAGGTCGTAGGCGTACTGGAGCCCGGCGACGAGGACGAGGTTCTGGGCGCCCTGCGCACGGACCGCGTCGTAGAGCTGCTGCATGCCGACCGCCTGGAACGGCGTCCCGGCGAAGAGCACCGGGAGCAGCAGGGACGCGTTCGTCGTGCAGCCGCCGTCGCGCCAGCACGCCCACGAGACGTCGTGGGGCTCGTTGAAGAGGTCGAAGATCACGCCGGGCCGGTTGGCGTAGCGGGCCGCGACGGAGCGCCAGAAGACGAGGCTGTCGGCGTCCGGCATCGTCTGCTGCCCGCTCAGGCAGGGGCCGTCGCACTGGGCCTTGCCCTCGACGTCGGTCCAGTGCAGATCGAGGATCGCGTAGATCCCGCGGGCGTTGGCCTTCGCGACCGCGTCGTCGACCCAGCGGGCGTAGTCCGCCGCCGAGCAGCGGCGCCCGAGCCAGCCGGCCTGCGACAGCGGCAGCCGGATCGCCGTCACCTTCCAGGACGCGATGACGTCGAAGTCGTGGTCGGTGAAGTGCCCGTCGCCACCGCAGCCCTGGTAGTTCGCGGGGCCCCACTCGAGGCTGTCGCGGTTGACGCCGCGGAAGCGGAACGGCACGCCGCTGCGCATGATCCGGTTGCCGCTGGTGGTCAGCGGCGGGGTCGGGGACGCGTCCGCGGGGGAGGTGGGCGTCGACGGCGTCCCCGTGCCGGTGCCCGGGGTCGTGCCCGCCGCCGCGGGGACGGTGGCGTCGAAGGCCCGCGTGCCGCTGTCGCAGCGGATCGCCCGGCGGCCCTTCGCCCGCACGACGACGCGCGTGCGCACCGTGCCGGCGACCCCGTCGGCGTGGAAGCCGGCCGAGAGCGTGGCGCGGTAGGAGCGGACGACGCCGCCCGCGCCGCGGATCGAGAACGACTGGACGGCGCGGATCCGCTGCCCGTGGATCCCGCGCAGCCCCGAGCCCACCGCGAGGCGCTCGTCGGCGCCGCGGGAGCAGCGCGCGGCGACGTCCCAGGTCGCCGCGGCGCGCTTGCCGGCCGCGTCGGTGCGGACGACCACGGGGCCGCGCGTCGCCCGGCGGACCGTGCGCGTGAGCCCCGCGAAGGTCGTGGTGCCCGCGGGGGTGGCCGCCGCGCCGGCGACGGGGCCGCGGTCGGCCGCCACGACGACGGGGATCGACCGGGTGGTGCACGCGCGGCGGCGCCCGTCGACGCGCTCGCTGCCGGAGACCCGGAGGGCGCCGGCGGTGACGTCCGCGGCGGGTGTCAGGGTCAGCCGGTGGCTGACGGTCAGGGTGCCGTCGGCGGTCCGGACGGTCCGGCGCCCGGTGCCGGTGAGGCCCGCCGACCCCGCGCGCGCGGTCCCCGACGCGCGGACGGCGCGGACGAGCCCGGATGCCGGGCAGCGGATCGAGCTCGCGACCTCGTAGCGGGCGGTCGTGGCCCCGGCGGTCCGGCGCAGCTTCAGGTCGACGGCCGGCCTGTGGCCGGCGGCGGAGACCCGGCCGAGGCCGGAGCCGCCGCGGGCGGTGGTGGAGACCGTCCCGCCGCCCTGCTCGGCGGCCGGGGCGGCGGATGGCGCCACCGCGGCCAGGGCGACGACCAGGGTCGCCAGCGTGCCGCCCTGCGCTGTCCGGCGCCGTGTCATCGCGTCCCCATCGGTCGTACGAGGCCTCGCGATTCATTTAACGCTTGGGAATATGCGGCGCAATTCAGGGCGGCCGACAGTCCATGCGCATTCACCACAACGGATGAATGAACGAGGGCGCCTCTGGCATTTATCGGGCACACTATCGATAGATGCGCCCGGGGGTTGAAATGACGGCTGTAGATCCATTCAGACCAGGCGGCCGAGTCGGCAGCTCCATTCGCCGGCTGGTGCTGCTGGTCTGCGCGCTGAGCTTCATCGCCGCCATGATCAGCGTGGCCCTCACACCGCTGCTTCTCGGCCGACTGTACGCCGCATCCCATGACTACTCTCGGCTCAGCGACATCGGCCAGGCCTACGGGGCCGCCTCAGCGGTGATCGCCACCGTTGCCCTGGGCGTGGTTCTGGCCGGGCTGATGCTCCAGTATCGACAGTTCACCGCCAGCCGGTTGCAGGCATTAACCGACGCGGAGGATCAACTCATCCTCATCGCGATGAAGGACCCGCATTATCGACAATGCTGGGGTGCCCTCGTCGCTCCCGCGGATGTCGACGAGGGAGATTACTACTACTGCAACATGATCCTGACCAACTGGAAGCGCGCCTGGCAGCTTCGCGATCTGTCCGAAGCGCAGGTGCGCGCCTATTTGGTGAATTTCTTTGAGAGCGAGATATCTCGGCGTTTTTGGCGCGACAAGGGCGATTGGCATAAAAAGGTCAAGCCCGCCGGCCGGCGCGCGCGGCTCATCGAGATCATCAACGAGGAATACCTCCGCGCCGAGAAGAGCGGTCCGCCGTCCCGCCCCTACGAGCCGCGCACACCGGCGCAGTCCGCGCCCCGATCGCGGCGTCAGGACCTGGTAAACGCCGATCAGACCAAGGACCGGACCATCATCTCCTGAGATCAGGCGAAGTCGCCGCGCGTGATGCCGTCGATCAAGTCTCGCCAGGCGGCTTTCGGCAGCACCAGTGCGGTCTGCGGCCTCTGTGAGTTCCGGACGCCGACATCATCACCGAGGTCGGCGACCTCGACACAGTGATGATCGCTGACGCAGCGCGTGCTCTTGCGCCACGCAGCGACCGACAAATCTGGCATGTCGTGAAACTCCCGACGAGATGAGTAGCAAACGACGACACCC
>NZ_JBFAPC010000275.1:0-4321 GCF_040675535.1 Patulibacter sp. NPDC049589
CCCGCAGGTGGCCTCGCTGTGGGGGCTGGTCGGGACGGGGGTGGGGGCGGACATGGTGGTCCTCCGACGCCGGGGCGGAGGGGGAGGGGCGGCGGCGCGCGCCACCCTACTCCCGGGCCGGGGAGCCGTCCACGGGCGCGGCGGGCGGCCCGCCCGGGGGCCCGCCCCGGCCCGGCCCGCGGCTCCGCGGGCGCACCGCCCGCCGCCGGCCGGCGGCCTGGCCGGGCGTCCGAGCGGCGGGCTGGACGTTCATCGCATCGATGGCCCGGCGCGGCGCCGGGGGAGCAGCCTGGGGCGGTACGGCGTCCACGACCCCGGAGCCCGACGATGCGCCGCCGCCGCAGCCCGTCGCGTAGGCGGGCGCGCCGCGACCGCACGGGTCGCGGCGCCCGGGTGGGGCCCGCTCCTAGAGGATCGAGTTCAGGACGTAGCCGAAGCTCCGCCGCTGCTGGCCGCGCGGGTCCAGCAGGCCCGAGTCCCAGGACCCGTTGCGGGTGCCGGGGACCCAGGAGGGGTTCGCCTCGGACTGCAGCTGGTAGATGTAGGCGCGCTGGAGCTGCTTGTAGCGGCCGGTCAGCGTCTTCAGGTAGCGCGTCGCGTCGTACTGGTACCTCTCGCGGGCGCTGTCGCTCGTCGCCTTCTTGCGCTGCGCGAGGAACGGGCTCTTCTTCTCCGACGACGCCTTGCGGCTGTAGACGCCGCCGGACTCGGTGATCCAGACCTTCGACGACTTCACGGCCGACGAGCGCAGGAAGCGCGAGGTGTCGGTCGCCGTCCGGTCGTTGACGTCGTGGTAGTTGTTGAGCCCCCAGATGCGGATCGGCATCCCGGCCGCCCGGCGGACCTTCAGGGCGTAGGCGGCGTCGGTCGTCCCGGACGTCAGGTGGATGTCCCCGGCGAGCAGCCGGCAGTCGCTGCAGCTCTTCAGGTCCTTGCTGATCGTCCGGTAGAGCCGGCCCAGCGCCTCGGGCTTGCCGCGGAACGGCCCGGTGAGGTTCGGCTCGTTGAAGAGCGAGAAGTCCTTGACCCACGGGTACGCCGCGCGGAAGCGCTTGAACTCGGTGCGGAACGTCGCCGCGGGGATCGCCTTCTTCAGCGACGACGAGTTCGACGCCGTGACCCAGAACGTCACCAGCGGGCGCACGTTCGCGGCCCGGGCGGCCTGCAGCCACGCGTCGGCCTGCTGGGCGTAGAACGAGCGCGCGGCGTCGTTGCGGTACTTCAGCGCGTCGAAGCGGATGACGTAGCGCGCGGACGTCATGCCCGCGTCGCGCAGCTGCAGGAACGCGGGGTTCGCGAACGTCTCGGGCTTCTGGTCGGCGATGCCCCAGGTCACGGCGGCGTGCGCGGGGGCGGCGACGGCGGCGGACGCCAGGACCGCGACGCCGGCGCCGAGCAACGCGGCTCCCGTCCGGCGGGCGGGGGAGCGGGACACTGGTGATCGACGGGTCGGGCGCATGCGGCGGGTCCTCGGGCGGTGGGCGACGTGGGGCGATCGCGATCATCCCGCCTCGGCCGATGGTTGGCGTCGTCAGGCGTCAGAGCGCCCGCAGCGCCGCGGTCGTGCTGGTGACCGTCGTGCCGTCGACCGGCGAGACGTAGACGTAGCGGTAGCGCGCGCGGGACGCCCGCGGCACCCGGGCGAGGAACGCGCCGTGGGCGTCGGTCGTGACCGTCCGGTACGTCCGCCACGCGCCGCCGGACGAGCGCTCCAGCCGGACGGGCATCGCGCCGGTCGCGGTCCGCACCTGGCCCCAGATCGTCCCGGCGCGGACGGTCCGGTAGCCGAAGATCGGGTTGGGGAAGGCCTGGGCGATCGGCTTGGGGCGCCCGTCCTGGAAATACAGCCCCGACTGCCAGCCGCTGGGATCGACGCGGACCGATCCGTCGCCCTCGTCCAGCCACTCGTACTGGGCGAGCATCTGGACCCGCGGGTGGTTCCACGCGATCCACCAGCCCCACTGCGCCCACACCGACTGCGCGCCGAGCGAGACGCCGCGGGTGCGCTCGGGCGGGTTCGTCTCGTACCCGTACTCGGTCAGCCAGAGCGGGAAGCGCTTGGCGCCCACGACCTTCAGGCAGCCGGCCTTCGTGAGCCGGTCGACGACGGCGGTGAGCCGGCCGAGGTCGCCCATCCGCGCGTCGTCGGGGCGCGGCGAGCGGTAGCCGGGCGAGAACCCGTTGGAGTGGGGGTGGTAGGCCAGCGCCGTGCCCCGCGGCGCGCGGAAGCCGCGGCACTCGCCGGTCGTGATCCGCCGGTAGCGGGCGTCGACGCAGGCCAGCGCGCGCAGGAAGGTCAGGGGCGGCGTCGTGCCGTTGACGCGGGTGGGGCGGGCGTCGCCCTTCGGGGACGTGGCGCCGATCGCGATCGGCGCGGTCGGGGCGAACGCGCGGATCGCGTCGTAGCCGACGGCCGCGAGCTTGCGGTACTGGTGCGGCGAGGAGACGGTGCAGCGGCCGTTCCTGCAGACGTTCTGCGGCTGCAGCCAGGTCGCGACGTTCGGCTCGTTCCAGACGATCCACGACGCCACGCGGTCGGCGGTGTGCCGGGCGACGGCGCGCGCGAACGCCCCGAAACGCGCGGGGCTCGGCCGCCAGCGGCCGTTGTCCCGCTGCGGCTCCAGCGACCCCCACACCGGACCGGGGCCGGTGATCACGAGCGTCACCGTCATGCCGTTGCGGCGGACGAGGTCGATCTTGCCGTCGAGCCCGGAGAGGTCGTAGCCGTCGCCGGTCAGCGGGTCCACGCTCGACGGCGGCGTGCGGCTGTCCGGGGCGGGGGCGATGTGCGCCCACTCGGCGAACAGCCGGACGTTCGTGACGCCCGCGGCCTTCCACCGCGCGACGATCGGCGCGGGGTCGCCGTGCGCGCCGTTGAGCACGGCGTCGTCGGCCATCGTGGTGACCATCCCGCGCGCCGCGGACGCCCGCTCCGGGCCGCCGGGTGGCGCCGCGACCGACACGGCCGCGAGCACCAGGACGACGAGGAGGGCGCGGAACGGCGCGGCCGACGCCCGGGACGGCGCCCCCAGGACGCGGGGGCTCGACGGCGCTCGCACCGGCTCAGGATCCCGGGTCCGACGGATCACGGCGCCGATTCCTGAGGGCCGATCTCGTTTTCTCGCGGTCCGTGGCGGCCGGGGACGCATCGGATCTCGCCCTCGGGCCCTTCGGTCAGCCACCCAGGCTGATTCTCAGGACCCGAGGACGACCTCCTCGGTCCCCGACCACCACGACTCCACGGGAAAACGAGATCGCCCCTTACAGCACGTGCTTGATCAGGTACCCGAACGACCGCCGCTCGGCGCCGCGCGGGTCCAGCAGGCCGGAGTCCCAGGAGTGGTTGCGCGTGCCGGGCACCCACGTCGGGTTCGGCTCGGACTGCAGCTGGTAGACGTAGGCCCGCTGGACCTGCCGCGAGTAGCGCTTGACGATCGTGTTGAGGTAGCGCGTGGCGTCGTACTGGTACTTCTCGCGGGCGCTGTCGCTCGTCGCCTTCCGCTTCTGCGCGAGGAACGGGTTCTTCTTCTCCGACGACGCCTTGCGGGCGTAGACGCCGCCGGACTCGGTGATCCACACCTTCGAGCTCTTCACGGCCGTCGAGCGGAGGAAGCGCGAGGTCTGCGTGGAGCTGCGGTCGTTGACGTCGTTGTAGTTGTTGAGCCCCCAGATGCGGATCGGGGTCTTCGCGGCGCGCCGGACCTTCAGGGCGTAGGAGCCGGCGGCGGTGCCCGACGTCAGGTGGATGTCGCCGGCGAGGAGGCGGCAGTCCTTGCAGCTCTTCAGGTCCTTGCTGATCGTGCGGTAGAGCCGGCCGAGGGCGGCGGGGTCCTTCTTGTAGGGGCCGGTGAGGTTCGGCTCGTTGAAGAGCGAGAAGTCCTTGACCCACGGGTACGCCTTGCGGAAGCGCTTGAACTCCGTGCGGAAGCGCGACGCCGAGATCTTCCTCTTCAGCGACGACGCGTTGGACGCGGTGACCCAGAACGTCACGAGCGGGCGCACGTTCGCGGCCTGCGCGGCCTTGAGCCACGCATCGGCCTGCTGGGCGTAGAACGACAGGCCGGAGGTCTTCGCGTAGCGCAGGGCGTCGTAGCGCATGGTGTAGCGGGCGGTCTTCATGCCGGCCTTCTGCAGCTCGCCGAACGCGGGGGTCGTGAACGTCGCGGGCTTCTGGTCGGCGATGCCCCACGTCACCTTCGCGTCGGCGGGCGCGGCGACCGCGGCGCTGGCCATCAGCTACCAGTCGATCCCCTGCTGCGCGCGGATGCCCGCCGCCATCGGGTGCTTGACGTTGACGACCTCCGAGACCAGGTCGGCGGTC
>NZ_JBFAPC010000276.1:0-4311 GCF_040675535.1 Patulibacter sp. NPDC049589
GCGACCCGGCGAAGGCCGAGTACTACCCGATCGTCGGCGTCACCTACTGGACCTTCCGCCTGATGATGGGCCTCGGCTTCTGGATGTTCGGCGTCGCACCCCTCGTCCTCCAGCCGACCGCCGGCCGCCCCGGGGCACGCGCCGGGCCGCGTCCCGGCATGATGGACGGGATGGCCGACCGCAAGCGCAAGCGCAAGCGTCACGCGGGAACGACGGGCGCGCCGCAGAAGCCGACCGCGACCCGCACCGTCCCGAGCCCGGCCCCGCCGCCGAAGGCCGGCGGGAACGACGCGATGAAGCGCGGCTACGCGAAGGCGGAGCTGAAGAACATCGCCGCCCGCGAGGCGCTGGAGCCGATCGGCCCCGAGAACCGCCCGCGCATCGTCCTGATCGCGTGCGGCTGGCTGCTCCTGGCCTGCATCAGCCTGATCGTCTCGATCATCACCGCCGACGGCGACGGCGCCAACGCCACGCGCTTCGGCAACGCCCTGATGCTCATCGTCGTGCTCGTCGCGGTGTGGGGCACGTACCGCCTGCGTCCGTGGGCGATCCTCGGGGCGCAGACGCTGTTCGCGCTCGCGTTCGTGTTCACGATCCTCGCCGCCGTCTTCAGCGACAAGGCGCTGCTCTCAGTCGGACTCGTCGTGTCCGGCCTGATCACCGGCTGGGTCTTCTACCGGATGATCAACGTCATGGCGCGCGTGCAGAAGATGGAGCTCATCCGCCGCGGCGAGCTCGAGGGCACGCCGCCCAAGGCCTGACCGGGCGCGGCGGGGCGCGTTCCTCCACGGGACGATCACCAGGCGGGACGGGCGATCGCGGGCGGATCGGTAGGGTCGAAGAGCGAGTTCGCAATCGACGCTTCACCGCAGGAGAGAGGCCCCACACATGGCGCAGTTCGACACGATCGTCATCGGTTCCGGACCGGGCGGCTACGTGGCCGCGATCCGTGCGGCGCAGCTGGGGCTGAAGACCGTGGTGATCGAGAAGGCGATCGTCGGCGGCAGGTGCCCGACGGTCGCGTGCATCCCGGCGAAGGTCGTGCTGCGCTCGGCGGACATCCTCGACGAGGCCCGTGAAGCCGGCAAGTTCGGGCTCAACATCGAGGGCATCTCGGTCGACTTCCCGGCGATCATGGAGCGCCGGAAGTCCGTCATCGAGCAGATGACCGGCGGCGTCGCGGCGCTCTTGAAGAAGAACAAGATCGAGTACCTGCAGGGCGAGGCGTCGCTGAACGCCGACGGCGGCGTCGTCGTGAACGGCGAGACCCATACCGCTTCGAAGGGCGTGATCATCGCGACGGGCTCCGTCCGGCGCTCGATCCCGGGGGTGCAGTACGGCGGCCGCGTGATCGGCACCGAGGAGGCTTGGGCGCTTCAGGAGCTGCCGGGCAAGATCGTCGTCGTCGGCGCCGGCGCGTCGGGCACCGAGATCGCCTCGGCGTACGCGCGGCTGGGGTCCGAGACGCAGTTGTTCGAGTTCCTCGACCGCGTGCTGCCGTCGGAGGACCTCGACATCTCCAGGGTCGCGAACCGCGAGTTCAAGAAGCAGGGCATCGACGTGCACGTCGGCACGAAGGTCGCGGACGTGGAGACCTCCGATTCGGGCGTGACGTTCACGTTCCAGAAGGGCGACGGCGAGAAGACGTCGGGCTCCGCGGACTGGCTCGTCGTCGCGACCGGTCGCGGCCCGGACGTCCAGGCGCTGGGCCTGGACGCCGCCGGGGTGAAGCTCAACGACCGTGGCCTGATCGACGTCGATGGTCGCCTGCGGACGTCGAAGAAGGGCATCTGGGCGATCGGCGACGTCGTCCCCGGCCCGGCGCTGGCGCACAAGGCGTCGGACGAGGGCGTCATCGCGGCGGAGGACATCGCGGGCAAGGACACGCACCCGATCTCCTACGTCGACGTGCCCAGGGCGACGTTCTGCAAGCCGAACGTCGCGTCGTTCGGGCTGACGGAGGCGCAGGCCAAGGAGCAGGGCTACGACGTCGTCGTCGGCAAGGTCCCGTACGGGGCGGTCGGTGGCGGCACGGTCTACGGCGAGTCCGGGACGATCAAGATCGTCGGCGACAAGAAGTACGGCGAGCTGCTGGGCGGTCACATCGTCGGTGCGAAGGCGACCGAGATGATCCAGGAGCTCGTCAACGTGCGGGCGCTGGAGGGTGGTTACCCCGAGGTCGCGCGCTCGGTCCACGGCCACCCGACGCTGTCGGAGGCCGTGATGGAGGCCGCCCGCGCCGCCGACGGCTGGCTCATCCACGGCTGAGCTCGTGACGCCCCCGGACGAGTCCCCGCTGCCGATCACGCGGGTGACCCCGGGGGCGGCCGAGGGCACTGCGCGCGACCACGACCACGACGCCGCGCCCACCCTCGCGGATGGGTTTCCCGCCCACCCGCCCGCGTTCTTCTTCGACTTCGGGGACCCGGAGTCGTACCTCGCGGCCGAGCGCGTCCTGCAGACGCTGCCGGTCGCGACCCCCTGGGTCCCGATCGACTCCTCGCGCCTGCCCGAGCAGACGTGGGGCGGCTTCCGCTGCGACGCCGACGAGGCCGCCGCCCGCGAGCGCATCGAGGCGACCGCCGCCGCGCGCGGCCTGCAGCCGGTGGTCTGGCCGGTCGAGGTCCCGCCGGACACCCGCAAGGCCCTGCTCGCCGCCTGGTACGCCAAGGGCATCGGCCGGGTCGTGTCGTTCAGCCTGCCCGCCTTCCGGCAGGCGTTCGCCGGCGGCCACGACCTCGGCACCGAGACCCCCGTGCTGCTGGCCGCGTCGGCCTGCGAGATGCACCCCCGCGCGATCGTGCAGGCCTTCGGCCGTCCGGTGATCAGCGCGGCGCTGGACGACGCCACCGACCGCGCGATCGCCGCCGGCGTCCGCCGCGTCCCGGCGATCTGGACGGGCGACCGGGTCTTCCACGGCGACGCGGGCGTCGACGAGGCCGCCGCGCACCTCGCGGCGCAGCTGCCGGCCGACTGACTCAGCCCTCGTCGAGGTCCAGCCCGAGGTCGAGCTGCTCCTCGTGCTCGTCCGGGTCCGCCTGGCGCCGGCGGCGCGCGGCCTTCTTCCAGTGGCGGACGATCTCGCGGGACGTCGCCGCCCGCCACGAGACGCCGCGGCAGACGGGCTCGACCCGCAGGTCGCCGCCGGGGTCCACGCCGAGCACGAGCGCCATGAAGCGGCGGCCCTTCTTGTCGACCTCGACGATGTCCCCGGTCTCGATGGGCGCCCGACGCACGCGGCGAGGCTAGACGGTCCCCCGGACAAGTTCACATCGCAACAACCTGCGTGCGTCACGATTACGGCACCGTGAGCGTGGTGCCCTCCTCCGCCGCCGACCCGTCCGCGTCCCGCGACGCACGGATCGCGATCCTGAGCGACACCCACTTCCCGCGCCGGGGCCGGCGGCTGTCGGCCACCGTCCGCGAGCACCTCGACGGCGCGACGGCGATCGTCCACGCCGGCGACCTCTGCGACGAGGACGCGCTGGCGGAGCTGCAGGAGCTCGGGCCGCCGGTGCACGTCGTCCTGGGCAACAACGACGCGCCGCTCGAGGGCCGGCTGCCGGAGGAGCTGCGGATCACCGTCGCGGGGGTGCGGATCGGGATCGTCCACGACGCGGGAGCGCGGGCCGGCCGGCTCGCCCGCCTGCGCCGCCGCTTCCCCGACCGGGACGTCGTCGTCTTCGGCCACAGCCACATCCCGCTGCACGAGCAGGACGACGACGGGTTCCAGATCTGCAACCCGGGCAGCGCGACCGACCACCGCGGACGCTGGCCCGTGCACACGATGGGCGAGCTCGTGATCCGGGGCGGGGTCGCGACGTTCGGCCTCATCGACCTGCCGGACTGACCGGGGCGGCGGCCGCGACGGACCCCCCGACCGGCTCCCCCTCGGAAGTCTGGTCCGCGCCGCCCGGGCCCCCGCGCGCGCGAGGGCCGCGCCTACCGTGGGAGTCATGCCCGAGGTCCTCATGCCCCGGCTCTCCGACGCCACGACGGAAGCCACGATCGTCGCCTGGCTCGTCCCGGACGGCACCCTCGTGCGCATCGGCGACGAGGTCGTCGAGATCGAGACCGACAAGGCCACCACCGCGTGGCCGGCCGACGCCGAGGGCGTGCTCTCGATCGCGGTCCCCGCGGGCCAGACGGTCTGCTCCGGCACCGCGATCGCGCGCATCGGCGACGGGCCGGCCGCGAGCGACGGCTCGGCGGGCGGCTCCGGCACGACGGCGACCGCCGCGACCGCCGCGGCGACGGACGGCGACGCGACCGCCGGCGGCGGCGGCCCCGCCGCCGGGACCGCGACGGGCG
>NZ_JBFAPC010000277.1:0-4154 GCF_040675535.1 Patulibacter sp. NPDC049589
TCATCAAGCTGCCGAACATCTCGGCGTCGGTCCCGCAGCTGAAGGCCGCCATCAAGGAGCTGCAGGCCGCCGGCTGCGCGATCCGCCTGGACGCCGCGATGGCCGCCAACCGCCCCGGCCGCCACGGCGTCTGGCAGCGCCCTCGTGAGCGCCTGCTGCTGCGGCGCTGCCCGCTCCTGATCCCGCAGTCCGCCGAGGCGCTCACGGAGGTCCCGCGACCCCGCCCGCGGGCGGTCGTGGTGCCGCCGCCGGTGGAGCTGGGCCCGCCGCCCCGCGCGTGGGCGGAGCGCGACGTCGCCGCGGTCACCTACGCGTCGGACCCGGCGAAGAAGGGCCTCGACCGCGTGCTGGCCGCCTGGCGGCTGGAGCGCCGCGACGGCGAGGAGCTCGTCGTCTGCGGCGCGCCCCGCGGTGCCGTGGCCGAGGCCGCCGGTCCCGCGGGCGTGCCGGCGGGCGTCCGCGACGAGGGCTCCCTGGCGCCCGACGCGTTCGCCGCGCTGCTGCGGCGCGCGCGGGCGTTCGTGATCGCCCCGCGCCGCGAGGACCACGGGCTCGTCCAGCTCGAGGCGCTGGCCGCCGGCTGCCGGGTCGTCACGACCGCCGCGCCCGGCGCGTACGTCGCGCTCTCCGTCGTGCGGGCCGCGACCCCGCGCCTGGTCGTCGACCGGCCCGACGACGCCGCGCTGCTCGGCGGCGCGATCCGTTCGGCGCTGGACGCCCCGCGCGGGCCGGGGACCGACGACGCGGCGCGGTCGCGCGCGCTGCTGGCGGAGCGCTTCGACGCCGCACGCGTCGACGCGACGGTGCGCGACGAGCTGCTGCCGGCGCTGCTCGGCTGAGCCGTCGGGGACCTCGCGCACGGGCGCCTGCGCGCCCGTCAGCACGGCGACGGCCGTCAGTCACTACCGTTCCGCCGCATGTCGTCGGTCGCCCACGTCCCGTGGCTGGTCATCCCGACGTTCGACGAGGCGGAGAACGTCGAGCGGGTCGTGGGGCTCTCGCGGGAGACCCTCGCCGCCGCGTGCCCGGACGGCTTCCGGATCCTGATCGTCGACGACGGGTCACCCGACGGGACGGGCGACATCGCCGACCGGCTCGCGGCCGCGCACCCCGACGAGGTGCAGGTGCTGCACCGCGAACGCCCCGAGGGCCTCGGTCCGGCCTACCTGGCGGGCTTCGCGCTCGCCCTCGGGTCCGGCGCGACCCACGTCCTCGAGATGGACGCCGACCTCTCGCACGACCCGCGCGACCTCGCCCGCCTGCTGGACGCGGTCCGCGGCGGCGCGGACCTGGCGCTCGGCTCCCGCTACGTGCGCGGCGGCGGGGTCTCCGACTGGGGGCTGCTGCGCCGGGTGATCTCGCGCGGCGGGTCGTTCTACGCCCGCGTCACGCTCGGGCTGCGGGTGCGCGACCTGACCGGCGGCTTCAAGTGCTTCAGCGCGGAGGTGCTGCGCGCGATCGACCTGCCGACGGTGCGCTCGATGGGCTACGCGTTCCAGGTCGAGCTGACCTGGCGGGCGGTGCGCTCGGGCTTCCGCGTCGTCGAGGTCCCGATCGTCTTCCGCGACCGGACGGCCGGCACGTCGAAGATGAACTGGCGCATCGCGCGCGAGGCCGTCGTCCTCGTCCCCGCCCTGCGGCGCTCCGGCTGGCGCGCGCCGCTGGTGGCCGGGGCCCGCGCCGCCGAGGAGGATCCCGCCTCCGTGAGCGGCCCGGGGCGGTAGCCTCGGGAGCGGTCCCGACCGCGGATCCGGCGCACCGCCGGTCGTGGCGCGGCGGGCATCGAGGGCGGTCACTTCATTTTGTATAGTAGGTGGCAGCAGCAGTCCGGATCCGCGAGGATCGAGTGCGGTTCCAACGAGGAGCAGTGAGATGGCGACTGACGTCACCGACAGCAACTTCCAGGCCGAGGTCATCGAGAGCGACCAGGCCACGATCGTCGACTTCTGGGCCCCCTGGTGCGGCCCGTGCCGCGCGGTGAGCCCCGTGCTCGAGGAGATCGACTCCGAGCGCGCCGACGTCCGCGTGGTCAAGCTGAACACGGACGACAACCAGCAGACGGCCGCCAAGTACGGGATCATGTCGATCCCGACGATGATCGTCTTCAAGAACGGCGAGCCCGCCGGCCAGATCGTCGGCGCCATGCCGAAGCCCCGCCTGAACGCCGAGATCGACCGCATCCTCGGCTGATCCGCCCCGGCCCCTCGGGGGCCGGACCAGCAGCACCGACGGGCCGCGCCACGCGCGGCCCGTCGTCGTTCCGGGGCGGTGTCGCTGCGGGGGCCGGGGGGACCGGCGTCCCCGCGCCGCGGCGTCGTGGACCCGGGGCCCGCGAGAGGATCGCGGCCGGCGCGCCGTCGCTGGGGAGGCTGTCACCCTCCCCTGGGTGCGGATCGCTCCCGTGCGGCCGTGGCCGTGGATCCTCGTGGTCGCCGCGGCCCTGGTCCTGTGGGCCCACGAGGTGCCGTTCCCGGCGCAGGGCCGGCTCGACGCGCACTCGCCGTTCACGCTCCTGGCGGCGATGCGGGTGCCGATCGTCGTCCTGCTCGCCGCCGCGGCGGCGGGATGGATCGCCGCGGCGCTCCTGCTCGCCCGGCCCGTGCTCGCCCCGGTCGTCCTGCTGCTGGCGGCCGTCGCGTCGGCCGTCCAGATCGCGCCGCGCGTGCTCGGGACGTCGGGACCGATGCCCAGCGGCGGGCCGGCGGTGACGATCCTGAGCGCCAACGTGCTGCGCTCGGAGGTCGCGCCGGCGACGCTCGTCGCGCTCGTCCGCCGGACGCGGGCCCAGGTCGTCGCGCTGCCGGAGGCCAACGCCGTCCTCGCGCGGCGCACCGCCCGCGCGCTGCAGGCCGCCACCGGCCGGCCCTGGACCGCCCTCACCGACGCCCGCGGCGGACCGGATGACGACGGGTCCGCGCGGCCGACGTCGCTGCTCGTCCGGTCGAATCTGCGCCCGCGGCGCCTGGCGCCCCCGTCGTCCACCTCGGGCGCGCACGGCGCCGTCCGCGTCCGCCTGACCCTCGTCGGCGGGCGGCCGATGACGTTCTCGGCGGTCCATCCGTTGCCGCCGGCGCTGCTCGCGTCGCAGGCCGCGTGGCGGGCGAACCTCCTGCGGCTGCGGCCGCAGTGCCGCGCCGGCGAGGTGCTCGCGGGCGACTTCAACGCCACGCTCGACCACTCCCCGTTCCGCGCGCTGATCGGCGCCGGCTGCCACGACGCCGCGTCCGACCGCGGCGAGGGCCTGCGGGCGACCTGGACGGGCGGACCCCTCGGCATCACGCGGCCCGCGATCGACCACGTCCTCAGCGGCGGCCGCTGGCGGGCGACGAAGGCGGGGGTCCTCCGGATCGCGGGCAGCGACCACCGCGCGGTGTGGGCGCGGGTGGCGTCGGAGTAGGGGCGGGGCGCACGGTGGTTCCCGCGGCGGCGCCGGGAAGCCGTGGGCCCGTCACCGCGGTCCCGTGCCGGGGTCGGCGAGGCGTCCGCGGAGGGGGCGGGCGACGTACACCTGGTGATGGGCGTCCGCGCTTCAGGGAGTCTTGGTCCCTCGGACGGCGGGACGCCGGCCGACCCGACCGTGCCCGTGCCGCAGGAGCTCTCGACCCTCTCCGGTCCCCGCAAGGTGCTGCTCGGCGGCGCGGCGCTGCTGGTCGCCAACTCGACGCTGCCGTGGTACCGGATCGAGGTCCGCGGCTTCGCGTTCGAGCTGTCCGGCTGGCACGAGCTCGGGATCCTGGCGTGGGTCCTCGCGATCGTCCTGCTCGTCTGGGAGCTCGGGCGCCTCACGTCCCTCGTGGAACTGCCCGGCGACCGCGGCGACCGCTGGTCGAGCGTCGCGGGGATGTCCGCCGCGTTCGTCGGCCTCCTCTTCGTCCTGCGACGCCTGCTCGACGGCGACCTCGGCTACGCCTGGGTGTCCGGCGCCGTGCTCGTCGCGGCCGTCGGGTCCGCGGCGTGGACCCTCTTCGTCGGGGCGCGGGGGCTCGACGCCCTGTCCGCGCGCTTCGGGGGCGGTGCGCCGCCCCCGGAGACCCGGCCGCTCCCCGACCCGGCGGCCCGCGCCCGCCTCGGCGAGCCGGAGTGGCGGCACGAGCGCCCGGCTCCGACCGGTGCAGACCGTCGTGGTGGTCGTGTTCACCGGGACCCCGAGCGCC
>NZ_JBFAPC010000278.1:0-4091 GCF_040675535.1 Patulibacter sp. NPDC049589
CCGTCGGTGCGGGAGCGGGCCCTCTGGTGCCTGCTGCGGGAGTCGTCGGCGAAGGTGGGCGCGGTGCTGGCGCTCAATGTCGAGGACCTGGACCTGGCCGACCGCAGCGCCCGGGACGGGACGATCGTCTGGCGCTCCGGGACGGCGCGGCTGCTTCCGGAGTTGATCGCCGGGCGTACCCGGGGGCCGCTCTTCCTTTCTGATCGGCGGCCCGGGCCGGGCCGCCGACCCGCGGAAGGTGATCTCTGCCCGGAGACCGGACGGCGGCGCCTCTCCTACGAGCGCGCCGAATACCTGTGCAAACAGGCGACCGGCGGAAGTCTCGGCCGCATGCGCCAGGCCCTTGCCGGGCTTGCCTGACTCAGCGGTAGGCCGCGTGGCCGGTCAGGGTCTGGCCGATGACCAGGGTGTGGATCTCGGACGTGCCCTCGTAGGTGAGCACCGACTCGAGGTTGTTGGCGTGCCGCAGCGGCGAGTACTCGAGGGTGATGCCACTGCCACCGAGGATGGTGCGGCACTCGCGGGCGATGGACAGCGCCGTGCGTACGTTGTTGAGCTTGCCGACGCTGATCTGGTGCGGCTTGATCGCACCGGCGTCCTTGAGCCGGCCGAGGTGCAGGGCGAGCAGGGTGGCGGTGCTCAGGTCGACCGCCATGTTCGCCAGCTTCTCCTGGGTGAGCTGGAAAGCGGCGATCGGCCTGCCGAACTGGATGCGGGAGTTGGCGTAGTCGAGCGCGGCACGCAGCGCGTCACGGCCGGCGCCGGCGGAGCCGAAGACGATGCCGAAACGGGCCTCGCTCAGGCAGCTCAGCGGGGCGCCCAGGCCGCGGGCCTCGGGCAGGCGGGCCGAGTCCGGCAGCCGGACCTCGTCGAGGATCAGCTCACCGGTGATCGAGGCGCGCAGCGAGAGCTTCTGCTTGATCGTGCGGCTGGTGAAGCCGGGTGTGCCACGCGGGACCAGGAAGCCGCGGATGCCGTCCTCGGTCTGCGCCCAGACGGTGGCGATGTCCGCGATGCTGCCGTTGGTGATCCACATCTTGGTGCCGGTGAGGATCCAGTCGTCGCCATCACGCACCGCCCGGGTGCGCATGTTCGCCGGGTCGCTGCCGAAGTCCGGCTCGGTCAGGCCGAAGCAGCCGATCGCCTCGCCGGCCGCCATCCGGGGCAGCCACTCCTGCTTCTGCTCCTCGGAACCGAACTTCCAGATCGAGAACATCGCGAGCGAGCCCTGTACGGAGACGAAGCTGCGCAGGCCGGAGTCGCCGGCCTCCAGTTCGAGACAGGCCAGACCGTACGCGACAGCGCTGGTCCCGGCGCAGCCGTAGCCGTCCAGGTGCATCCCGAGGACGCCGAGCTTGCCCAGCTCAGGGGCCAGCTCACGGGGGAAGGTGCCGGCCTCGAACCACTCGGCGACGAACGGCCGGACCCGATCGGCCACGAACCGTCCGACCGTCTCCTGGATCTGCCGTTCCTCGTCGCTGAGCAGTCCGTCGATGTCGAGCAGGTCGAGCGGGTCGGTGCCGGTCATGGGTCCTCCTAGTGCGTCGGTTACCTCGGATTCTGCACCGGCTGACCCCCGATTCAGCGATACCGCCCCCGCCTGCCCGGAAAGTACGGTGAGCCGGACATCGACCAGCGGGGCCGCCCGAAGGGGGTGTGATGGCCGAGACCGGCCCACTCGATCGGCTCACGCCGGGCGACCACGTGTGCCTGATCTTCGACGACGAGCCGCAGCGGACCCGCAGCGTCGCCGGCTACATCCAGGCCGGCCTGCGCGACCATCACCGCATCCTCTACCACGGGCCGGGTGGCGACCGGGTCGAGGCGGAGCTGACCGCGCAGGGCGTCGATGTGCGCCCGGTTGTCGACCGGGGTGAGCTGCGGGGTGCTGCCTAGGCCTTCGGCGCGTCGCCGCGCTTCTTCTGCTTCTGGGCCTTCTGGCGCTCGCTGGTGTTCAGCACGTTCTTGCGCAGCCGGACGTTCTTCGGCGTCACCTCGACGCACTCGTCGTCGGCGATGAACTCGAGCGCCTGGTCGAGCGTCATCTCGCGCGGCGGCACGATCTTGACGAGCTCCTCCGACGTGGCGGAGCGGATGTTGGTGACCTTGCGCTCGCGGACGGCGTTGACGTCCAGGTCCTCGGCGCGCTTGTTCTCGCCGATGACGGAGCCCTCGTAGACCTCGTCGCCGACGGAGACGAAGAGGGTGCCGCGGTCCTGCATCGAGATCACGGCGTAGCCGGTGATCTTGCCGGTGCGGTCGCAGACCATCGAGCCGGCCTGGCGGGAGCGGATCTCGCCGGCCCACGGTGCCCAACCGTCGAAGATCGAGTGCATCATGCCCGCGCCGCGGGTCGTGGTCAGGAACTCGGTGCGCACGCCGATCAGGCCACGCGCCGGGATCCGGAAGTCCATGCGGATCCAGCCGGTGCCGTGGCCGCTCATGCCGAGCATCTGGCCCTTGCGCTCGGCCATCAGCTGCGTGATCGCGCCCAGGTGCTCCTCGGGCGTGTCGATCGTGACGGCCTCCTGCGGCTCCTCGCGCTTGCCGTCCTCGGCGGTGCGGACGAGGACGCGCGGCTTGCCGACCGTCATCTCGAAGCCCTCGCGACGCATGTTCTCCACGAGGACGGCCAGCTGCAGCTCGCCGCGGCCGTGGACCTCCCACGTGTCCGGGCGCTCCGTCGGCTCGACCTTCAGCGACACGTTGCCGATGAGCTCCGCCTGGAGGCGGTTCTCGATCATGCGGGCGGTGAGCTTGTCGCCCTCGCGGCCGGCCATCGGCGACGTGTTGACGCCGATCGTCATCGCCAGCGACGGCTCGTCGACCGTGATGTTCGGCAGCGGGCGCGGGTCCTCGATGTCCGTCAGGGTGTCGCCGAGCTGGATCTCGGGGAAGCCGGCGATGGCGGCGATCTCGCCCGGGCCGATCTCCTCGGCCGGGACGCGCTCGAGGCCCTGGGTCTTGAAGAGCTCGCCGACCTTGGCCTTGACCTGCGTGCCGTCGCGCTTGACCCAGAGGACCTGGTCGCCGCGCCGCAGCGTGCCGTGGGCGATCTTCGAGATCGCGAGGCGGCCGAGGTACGGGGACGCGTCGAGGTTGCCGACCTGCGCCTGCAGCGGGTGCTCGGGGTCGAACGTCGGGGCGGGGATCGCCTCGAGGATGCCGTCGAGCAGCTCGGCGAGGTCCTCGCCCAGCTCGTCCGGGCGGATGCCGGCGCGACCGTCGCGACCGATGGCGTAGTAGACCGGGAACTCGAGCTGGTGGTCCTTGGCGTCGAGCTCGAGGAAGAGCTCCTCGACGTCGGACACGACCTGCTCGATCTGCGCGTCGGGGCGGTCGATCTTGTTGACGACCAGGATCACCGGCAGGTCGGCCTCGAGCGCCTTGCGCAGCACGAAGCGCGTCTGGGGCAGCGGACCCTCGGCCGCGTCGACCAGCAGGACGACGCCGTCGACGAGGGCCAGGCCGCGCTCGACCTCGCCGCCGAAGTCGGCGTGGCCGGGGGTGTCGACGATCGTGACCGTCGTGTCGCGCCACTGGATGACCGTGTGCTTGGCGAGGATGGTGATCCCGCGCTCGCGCTCCTGGTCGTTGGAGTCCATGATGCGGTCGGAGTCCTCGCCGCGGTGCAGCGCGCCGGACTGACGCAGCATCGCGTCGACGAGGGTGGTCTTCCCGTGGTCGACGTGGGCGACGATGGCGACGGTTCGGAGGTCTGTACGTGCGGAAGGCATTCCCGGCAAAGGATAGGGACCCGACGGCCCCGACCCCCCGGCGGTCCCGCTGCGGGTCTTGACACGGACGCAACATGCCGGTAGTTGGCGGCCCGGCCCGGCGGGTGGCGGGACCGCGTTCGGCGCGACGGCCGGTCGGCCGGGCGGAGCGGTGGGACGGTCGGGCGAGCGGGCTCCGGCGGGAGCGGCGGGACGGTCGGGGCGCGGGGCCCGGCGGGAGCGGCGGGCGCGAGGTGCGAAGGTCCCCGCGGGGTCGGTGCGGGCCCGGGAACCGGCGTCCCGCGCCGCGGCCCCGACTAGGCTGCGGGGCATGACGCGGGCCCACCTCGGCCGGTCGCGGGGCGCCGCGATCGG
>NZ_JBFAPC010000279.1:0-4075 GCF_040675535.1 Patulibacter sp. NPDC049589
GGACAGGCCCCACGCCGGCCCGCCGGACGTGCCCGGCGGCCGCCGGGACCCGGCCGCGACGGGTGCCGTCGCCGCGCCGGAGGGGTGGGCGGGCACACCCCTGTGGCCCCTGGGAGCGCGGCGCCCGGGCCGGTGGGATGGACCCATGAGCACCAGCCTCCTCGAAGCCCACCCCCGCACCGCCGTGGCGCACGAGCGGCCGGCCGAGCACCTGACCGCCCGCGAGCTCGAGATCACCGGCCTCGTCTGCGAGGGCCTGACCAACGGCGAGATCGGCGCCCGGCTGTACCTGTCGCCGCGCACCGTGCAGTCGCACCTGGCGACGGCGATGGAGAAGCTCGGCGTGTCGTCCCGCACCGCGCTGGCCGTGCAGGCGATCCGCCGGGGCGTCGTCCCGCTCTTCCCCGACCAGGACGGCGTCCCCGCGCGCCGCTGGGAGCACCTGCGGCATCAGTAGGTGTCCCAGTCGTCGATCGAGTCGACGGCCGCCGCGATCACCACGAGGTAGATGACGACGATCACCACCGCCACGATCCCCAGGATCGTGCCGATGATGCCGAGGATGTAGCCGGCGTTCGCGTTGCCCCAGTTCGGGCGGCCCGGGAGGCGCTCGGCCTCGTCGCGGGCGTTCTTGCCGATGATCCACGCCGGGATCGAGAGGACCAGCGGGCAGAGCACGATCCCGCAGATGCCGAGCACCAGGGCCGTGGTCGCCGAGCCCGACGACGGCGGCGCCTGCCCGTACTGGCCGTACGGGTCCGGCGACCACTGCTGCTGGGGCGGCGGCCCCCAGCCGGGCGGGGGCTGCTGCAGCGGCGCCTGCCAGCCCGGGTCGGGCGGCTCGCCCTCGCGGGCACGACCGTGCCAGAGCGGGTCGCCGGAGGGAGGTGGTTTCTGGTCGCTCATCGGGCTCGGAACGGGGGGGACGCCGGAGGACCCGGCCACACGATGCGACGCACGATAGTCGCCTCCGGGTGCGACGTACACTGCGCGGATGGCCGAACGTGCCACCGCCGCGCCGTCACGCGAGGCGCGCCTGGCCGGATCGGCCGTCGCGCTCGGGGTCGCCGCGCTCGCGCTGCCCGCCGCCTACGAGGCCGCGGTCGGGTCCGACGGACCGCCGATCTGCCCGTTCCGGCTGCTGACGGGCCTGCCGTGCCCGTTCTGCGGCGGGACGCGGGCGCTGGCCGCCGCCGCGCGGGGCGACCTGGACGGTGCGCTGCGTTTCAACGCGGTGTGGCCCGTCGTGGCGGTGGCGCTGATCGCGGCGGGCGTGGTCGGCCTCGCCGGCGCTCGACGCGGGCGCGAGCCGCTCGGCGACGCGTGGCGACGGGCCCGCCTGGCCGGCCGCCGGCGTCCGTGGGGGCGGCGGGTGGCCGTCGCGATCGCCGTGGCGGCCCCCTGGGGCGTGGGATTCGCGCACCGCGACGCGATCACCGAGCGGACCCCGGCGTCGTCCCCCGGCCGGCCCGCGGTCGCGAGCACCCGCGACGCGGCGGTTGCCCGATCGACGGCCGGACGCCATGATGGCGCGGCGATGACTCTCGTCCCACCAGGCTCCCGCCCACCGCTGCACCACGGGGAGGCGCCGCGATGAGCTCCGCCGCCAGCCGTCCTCGCTCCACCGGTGCCGCGACCTCCGGCGCCGTGATCAGCGTCATCGCCGGCCTGCTCCTCGTGATCTCGCAGATCGTGCTCGCCGCCACGGACCACCGGTGGACGTACATCGGGACCGCCGGTCGCTGGCTCTTCGGGCTCGGCATCGCCGCCGCGATCGTCTTCGTCGTCGTCGCCGTCGTCGCCCTCGTCTCACGCGGCGCGTTCTCCGACGTCGTCCTGCTCGGAGCCACCGGCTGGGTGTTCGCCTGGACCTATTTCGTGGGTCCCGATCAGCTGCCGTACACGATCGACAGCAGCGGGGAGCAGTTCGGCACCGGCCAGTGGTTCGCCTGGGGCACCATCGCTCTGTGGATCGCCATCGGCGTCGCCGCCCTGCTCCTGCTCATCGGCATCGCCACGACCCTGCGGACCGCCGTGCGGGTCGAGCCCGTCGCGCAGGCCACGGGAGCGACCGGCGCGGTCGCCGCCGGTCCGGGCGCGGGCTGGCACCCCGACCCCGCGGGCACCCCCGGCGTCGAGCGCTGGTGGGACGGCACGACCTGGACGGCCCACACACGCTGAGCGGAGCGGGCCGCCCTCCGCACCGCCCTAGTAGCCGTAGCTCGACGTCTCGGTCTTCACGGTGCCCTTGACCGTCGACCCCGGCGCCCCGGTGATGACGAGCAGGTGCTTCCCGCCCTCCGGGGTGTCGCCGCTGTAGGTCGAGGCGCTCGCCGTGGACGACGGCGGGTCGCGGTCGGGCTCGTCGACGTCGGTCGTCAGGAGCAGGGAGGGGCCGAAGAGCCCGTCGCCGAACTCCTCCGAGTAGTACCCATCGCCGGTGGAGTCCGTGAACCGCGCCGAGGCGTTCCCCTCCGACGCGAAGTCCAGCGTCTCGGCCGCGCCGGGCGCCGGGATCTCGTACAGCGCGACGGGGCCCACCTTCGGCAGCGGCGCGGTCAGCCGGGACGAGCCGGTGGCCGTCCCGGGCTCCAGCCTGCGCAGCCCGAGGCGGAACTCCCCGGCCCGGAAGTCGATGCTCGCCGGGGCGACCTTCCACGTCCCCGCCGCCGGCAGACGGAACACGGTCGTCCCGCTCGTCCGGTCGATCACGGGCGCCATGCGGTTGCCGGGACCGACCATCGTCGTGTAGCGGTCGGAGTCGACGGCCACGTACTGCGGACCGTCGGCCTGGTACTGGCGGACCGCGACGCCCGCGTCGTCCAGGTGGCCGGTGACCTCGGTGCCCGACGTGATCGTGCCGCCGGCCTTCGGCAGCACCCCGAGGACGCGCTTGAGCCCGGCGCCGCCGAGGTGGTCGACGACCCGCTCGGCGTAGGACGCGACGGTCGCGATCGGGTCCAGGCGCAGGCGTCCGTCCTGCTTGTCGGCGATCACGAAGCCACGGTCGATGCCGAAGCGCTCGCGCAGCTCGTTCGCGCAGCCGGCGCCCTCGCCGTCGGCCGACAGGCAGAGGCCGCTGACCGTCACCGATGCCGACGAGGACGAGTCGTAGCCGTCGGTGACCGAGCCGCCGCCCTGCGCCCGCTGCAGCTCCAGCCGCACCTTGCCGTCGCCGGCGGAGTGCTCCTCCACGTCCGCCGAGGCGACCTCCACCTGGAGCGCGCCGTCGATCCGGTTGGCGAGCGACTCGAGCGCGTCGCGGTAGGCGCGCAGCGGCCCCGCCTCGTCGGGTGCGACGAGCGCGATCGCGCCGGAGACGTCCTTGCCGGTGACGATCGACGCCACCTGCTGCACGAGCTGCTCGCCGTCCTCCGGGCCCTTCGCGTCGCCGTCGGCGTCGTCGAGCGCGGCGAAGTCCGGCTGCGGCAGGTCGTTCCTCTCGACGAGGTACTGCAGCGCGGTGAGGGAGGCGCTGACGTACCAGCGTCCCCCGCGCTCGCGCACCATGAGGAACAGGTCGATGTCGCGGTCGCGTGCGTCGTCGACCCCGACGGCGGCCGACGAGTCCCGGCCGATCCCGAGGCCGGGCGGGAGCTTCGCGGCGATCGCCTTGGCCTGCAGCGTCCCGGCGGCGATCCGCACCTTCGCGACGCCGTGGCCCAGGTCCTCCTTCTCCAGCTTCAGCCCGTCGATCTTGACCTCGGTGCCCGCGACGCCGCCGTCGGAACGGACGACGTCGGAGCCCTTGCCGACCTCGTCGCGGACCTTCCCGACGATCTTCGAGAGCGCACGCGCCTCGACGGGGTCGACGACGCCCAGCGCCGCGGCGGGGTCCTCGCCGGACACCGCGTCGGCGAGCTTCTGCACGGCCGCGACGGGGTCGCCGGCGCCGCCGGTCTCGCCCGACACGCCCTGCAGGAAGAGCACCGCGACCACGACGATCGCGACGAGCCCGACCCCGGCCGCGGCGAACAGCGGCCAGCGCCGGCGGCCACCCGAGGGCGGCGTCGCGGGCGGCGGGACCGGGGGCGGCGGCCCGAGCGGGTGCTGCGCGGTGTTCGCCCGCGGGGCG
>NZ_JBFAPC010000280.1:0-4033 GCF_040675535.1 Patulibacter sp. NPDC049589
CCCGGGGCACCGATCCGAAAATCACCCCAACGACGTGCCGCGGCTCGCCGTTCCCGCACGCACCACCAGAACGACTTCTTCAGCGGTCTTCTAGACGACCGGCAGCGCCGCCGGGGCCAGCGGGTCGCCGCCGATGGCGGCCGCGCTCCGGCGGGTCGCGTCGGCGACGTCGGCCATCGACGTGCCGGAGCGGCCGTCGGCGCGCAGCAGCAGGTCGAGGTCGTGCGGCCGCGCGGCGGCGCGCATCGCGTCGTCGCGGGTGACCACGCCGTCGAGCACGAACCGGCAGAGCGCCTGGTCGAACGTCTGCATCCCGTAGTGCCCGCCCTCGGCGATCACCGCGTTCAGCTCGCCCGTGCGGCCCGCGTCGCGGAGGATGTCCTTCACCAGGCCGGTGGCCCGGAGGATCTCGCAGACCGCCATCCGCCCCTTGCCCTCGGCCAGCGGCACGAGGCGCTGCGAGACGACGCCCTGCAGCGTCGTGGCGAGCATCTCGCGGATCTGGACGTGCTGGTGCGGCGGGAAGAAGCCGACGAGACGGCCGACGGCCTCGGCGGCGTCGATCGTGTGGACGGTCGAGAGGACGAGGTGGCCGGTCTCGGCGGCCGACAGGGCGGCGCGGACGGTCTCCTCGTCGCGGAGCTCGCCGATCAGGATGACGTCCGGGTCCTGGCGCAGGACGCGGCGGAGCGCCTGGCCGAACGACGCCGTGTCGCTGCCGACCTCCCGCTGGTTGATGACGGCGAGCCGGTCCTGGTGCAGCATCTCGATCGGGTCCTCGATCGTGACGACATGGCACGGCTTGGCGCGGTTGATCCGGTCGATCATGCCGGCGAGCGTCGTCGACTTGCCGGAGCCCGTGATGCCGGTGACGAGGACCAGGCCGCGCTCCTCGTCGGCGAGCTCCGAGATCGCCGCGGGCAGGCCGAGCTCCTCGAGCGACGTCGGGGCGTCGGGGACGACGCGGCAGACGATCGAGACGAGCCCGCGCTGGCGGAACGCGTTGACGCGCAGGCGCGCGACGCCCTCCTCGTGGTGGGCGAGGTCGAGCTCGTGGTCCTCGGCGAAGGTGCGCACGGCGTCCTCGGTCTTCAGCATCACGCGCAGGACGGCCTCGGTGTCCTCCGCGGAGCTGGGCGGCAGACCCGGCAGGATCGGGCGCAGGACGCCGTCGAAGCGACCGAGCGGAGGACGACCGACCTTGAGGTGGAGATCGGAGCCGCCACCCGCGACGAGGGCGGTCAGGCAGGCACGGAGGTCGATCGGCATGGTCGTGAGATCGACCGCTCCGCGCGCGTCCGCCAGCCGCACGGGCCGGCGTGGACGTTCGGCCGAGCGTCCTGGACCGCCGCGCGCGAGCCGGAAGCCCCCGGGAGCCCCTCCGACCGGTAGCGTTGACGCGCCAGTCCTCGCCCCCGGAGGCCCCATGTCACACCCCGTCCCGACGTCCTGCCCGCGCGCGTCCCGCCCGCGGTCCCTGCGCACCACCCTCGCGGCATCAGCCGGGATCGTCGCGGTCGCCGTGGCGACCGTCGGCCCCGTCACGTCGGCCACGGCCGCCCGCCGTCCCGCGACCGTGATCCACGGCGTCTGCCAGACGCGGAACCTCTGCACGGTCGATCCGCGGAGCGGGAAGGTGACGCGCGTGCTGAAGGGCACGGTCGGCGCACCGTTCCAGGGGGTCACCAGCACGGTGGACGGCCGGACGATCGCGTACGCGCGGGGCCGGCGGATCTACCGGGCCAACGGGCGTGCCAAGGGCGCCAAGCAGGTCGGCGGTGGGGCGATCCCGCTGATCAGCCCGAACGGCCGGACCGTCGCGTGGAAGACCGAGATCCAGGTCCAGCAATGCGACGCGTTCGGCGTCTGCCGGCAGGTGCAGACCCTGGCGCTGTTCCGCCGCAGCAGCGGCGAGGCGAAGCCGACGGTCGTCGAGGCCTTCCACCAGAGCGGCGGCTGGTGGGGCACCCGGCTCATCACCGCCGGGTCGCGGAACCACGACCTCGAGCTCCTCGACGGCGAGGGCGACCCGGTCCGTCCCGTGGTCACCGATCCGACCCGGGCGTTCGACGGCGTCGCGCTGGACCCGAAGGGCCGGCTCCTGGCGACCGCGTCCGAGCCCGTCGAGCAGCGGCCCCAGCGCTTCCGCGGGCGCATCGAGCTCTTCGACCCGGCGACGGCCGCGCGCGTCCGCACCCTGACCGACGGCACCGACGACGTCGTCGGCGGCTTCAGCCCCGACGGGACCCAGGTGGCCTTCAACCGCGGCAAGGACCTGTGGGTCGTCCCGACCAAGGGCGGCGCGGCCCGCCGCGTCGCGAAGGGCTTCGTCGTGACGGGCCCGTCCTGGTCCCGCGTCCGCTGACCGTCCCCGGAACGGCGAAGGGCGCCCCGCGGGGCGCCCTTCGGCGTGTTGCGATGCGGAGGGGCTACGCCACGTCCCGCAGCTTCTGCGCCTCGGCCAGCGACTGCAGCTTCTTCAGCGACTGGTTCTCGATCTGGCGGATCCGCTCGCGCGTGACGTTGAAGCGGTGGCCCACCTCGTCCAGCGTGCACGGCTTCTCGCCGCCGAGGCCGTAGCGCAGCTCGAGGACGCGGCGCTCGCGGTAGCTCAGGTTCTCCAGCGCCTCGCGGAGGTGCTCCTTGGTCAGGATCTCCGCCGCGCGCTCGTACGGCGACTCCGCACGCTCGTCGGCGATGAACTGCCCGAACTCGGACTCCTCCTCGTCACCGACCGGCTTCTCCAGCGAGACCGGGGCCTGGGCGGAGCGCTTGATCGACTCGACCTCCTCGGGGTCGATGCCGGTGACCTCGGCGATCTCCTCCGGGGTGGGCTCGCGACCGAGCTCCGTGACGAGCTTGCGCTCGGCGCGGCCGATCTTGTTGAGCTTCTCGACGACGTGGACCGGGATGCGGATCGTCCGCGCCTTGTCGGCCAGGGCGCGGGCGATCGCCTGACGGATCCACCACGTGGCGTACGTGGAGAACTTGAAGCCCTTGCGGTAGTCGAACTTCTCCGCCGCGCGGACGAGGCCCAGCGTGCCCTCCTGGATCAGGTCGAGGAACGGCAGGCCCTGGTTGCGGTAGTTCTTCGCGATCGAGACGACGAGGCGGAGGTTGGACTCCACCATCTTCTGCTTCGCGTCGAGGTCGCCGCGCTCGATCCGCTTGGCGAGGTCGACCTCCTCGGCGGCCGTCAGCAGGCGGACCTTGCCGATGTCCTTGAGGAACAGCTGGAGGCTGTCCGTCGTCATGTCGGGGCGGAGGTCCAGCGGGGTCGCGACGCGCTTCTTGCGCGTGCGCTTCTCCGGTGCCCGCTCCACCTGGTTGGCCGCGTGGGCCGGATCGATCTCGTCGACGAGCTCGATCTCGATCTTCTCGAGGTAGGTGTTCAGCTCCTCGACGTCGGAGTCATCGAAGTCCAGCTCGGCGATTGCCTTCTGGACCTCGGCGTGCGTCAGCACGCCGAGCGTCTGGCCCCGGTGGACCAGCGTCTTGACCTCTTCGAGTTCCTGGAGTTCGACTGCAGACATATATGAGGCGTCCCATCGGCGCCCCGCCGGGCCACGGCGGGACGGAAAATGCATAAGAGAAGAGGAGTGCGTCGGCCGTATCTCTTGATAGGCGCAAGCGGCCCAGGCTACCGACAGCGTTCCAGAAGTCTACCACGCCCGGAGGCCACCTCCCCGCGTACGAGAGGGCGGCAGCGCCGGGTGCGGCGTCGTCAGCTTCCAATACACCCGTAGCCCAGAAAAGATGCACCCTCTTCGACGAATCCGCACGCGAAACGCCCGTCGTGTGCGGTATCGCACGTGTCGACGCGTCCGACGGGTCCATGCGCCACCATCAGGGCACGATGGCCGACGCGGACGAGTCCCAGGACCAGGCAGCCCCCGAGGACGTGATGGGCAACCTGCCCGCCACGCGACCCGGCCGGCGCAGCACCCGCCCTCGTGGCACGGGCCGGACACGCGGATCTGGCGGTAGACCGGCTGCCAGTGCAGGCAGAGCGCGGCGTACGGGTTCTCGCGCA
>NZ_JBFAPC010000281.1:0-4004 GCF_040675535.1 Patulibacter sp. NPDC049589
GTCCCGGTTGGGGTAGTCGAGCTCCACGCTTCGCGCCATGACGCGGAGCAGCCTACACTCCACGGCGCCGGGTCCTGGCGGCCGCGATCGCCGCGGGCCACGCGAGCCGCCCCACGTGGGCGCTGCGACTGCTCGACGAGCTGCTGGAGCAGACCGACGACCCCGCGCTGCGGGCGCAGGCCGTCGAGCAGCGCGGCACCGCCCTGCTGCAGGAGGGCCACCCCCACGAGGCCGCGGCCGTCTTCGAGGCCGAGGCCCGCCGCGCGCAGGCCGACGATCCGCTGCGCGCCGCGCTGCTCCTGATCCGGGCGGGAGCCGCGCTGCTGGCCAGTGGCTCGGTCGCCCGTCTCGCCGAGCTCGCCCGCGCGGCCGGCGCCCTGCTGCCGCCCGAGGCCCAGGCGATCCCCGCGATCATGGAGGGCCTCGCGCTGACGTCGACCGGCGAGCACGACCGCGCCCGGGAGCTGCTGCGCGCCGCCAAGCCGGTCCTGGACCACCTGGACCCCTGCGGCGAGGGCCACGAGATCCTGTCGATCACGGCGTTCGGCCTGACGTGGCTGGAGGAGCTCGACGCCGCCGACGCGCTCCTGTGGCGCTGCGTCACGGCCGCCCGCGAGGCCGGCGCCGCCGGGCCGCTCGCCCTGCCGCTGGCCACCCGCGGGCCGCTGGACCTGCGGCTCGGCGCGTGGGACCGGGCCCTGGAGCACGCCGAGGAGGTCATCGGCCTGGCCGACGCCACCGACAGCGGCTTCGCGGTCTCCGTGGCGTGCTCGACCGCGGCGTGGGTCCACGCCGTCCGCGGGGACGAGGCGCGCGCGGTCGCCCACGCCGAGCGCGCGGCCGCGGTCGCGGCCCGCCACGACCTCGGTCACGCCGACGCCTACTCGTCTTCCGCGCTGGGCCTCATGCACCTCTCCGCCGGGCGCCCCGGCGAGGCGGTCGCGCACCTGGAGCGCAGCCACCGCCGCAGCGCCAACCAGGGCACGACGGACCCGGGCTTCGTCGCCACCGCGCCGGACCTCGTCGAGGCGCTGCTGGCCGAGGGGCAGCGCGAGCGCGCCGAGTCCGTCGCCGCGCTCGTCGAGCAGGCCGCCCGCGACGGTCGGGGCCCGTGGGCCCTGGCCGGCGCCGCGCGCTGCCGCCTGCTCCTGGCCCCCGACGACGCGTTGGACGAGCCGATCCGCGAGGCCCTCGCCACCTCCGAGGTCCTGCCGTCCCCGTTCGACGTGGCCCGCACCCGGCTCGTGGCGGGCGAGCGGCTGCGCCGGGCGCGGCGCCGGAGTGACGCCCGGGACCCGCTGACCCGTGCCGCGGAGGCGTTCGCCGGCATGCGCGCGGAGCCGTGGGAGCGGCGGGCCCGCGCGGAGCTCGCCGCCTGCGGCGGCCGACAGGCGGTGCCGGGCGCGGAGGACCTGACGGCCCGCGAGCGCGCCGTCTGCGGCCTCGTCGTCGAGGGCCGCACCAACCGCGAGGCCGCCGCGGCCCTGCACCTCTCCCCGCGCACGGTCGAGCACCACCTGCGCCAGGCGTACCGCAAGCTCGGCGTCCGATCACGGACGGCACTGGCGGCGCGCTGGCGGGACGCGGGCTGAGGGCCGCAGACTGAGGTCCGTGTCCTCGGACCGTCGAAGGTGCGTTCTTCCTCCCCAGGGACGGAGAACCGCACGCTCGAAGCCCAGGAGCCGGACACTGCGCGCGGGCCGCGGGCGGGCCCGCCCCCACGGACCATCGAGAGTGCACTGATCCTCCTCAGGGACGGAGAACCGCACGCTCGAAGCCCAGGATCCGCACAGGGCCGGCCACCGAGCGGCCCGGTCGAGCGTCAGCCGCAGTCCCGACTCGGCCGCGGTCCGACTCAGCCGCGGTCCCGACGTCGGCCGCAGTCCCGACTCGGCCGCGGTCCCGATGTCAGCCGCAGCGCACCGACGCCACGAAGGCTCCGGAGCGCGCCACCGGCCGGAAGCCCGGCGGCGCCGGCTTCGTCGACCGCGGGACGCCGTCGGCCTGGGCGTAGCGGCGGCGCCACTTGCCGCCGGCGGCGTCCTCGTCGACGGTGATCGCCACGCCGCGGGTGAACGCGCCGAGGCGTCGGGCGCGGGGGTCCGACCGCGCCACGACGCGACGGGAGCCGACGTCGAGCTGGAGCCGGATCTCGGGCACGAGGCGGTACGTCGGCAGCGATATCGGCCCGCAGCGGGCGCCGCGGCGGACGGCGGGGTCGTCGATCAGGTCGCGGACGTCCGTGCGGGCGTCGGAGAGGAAGCGCAGCTCGTCGCCGAGGCTGCGGACCGAGTCGCGCTTCACGGTCAGGTAGGCGCCGACGCCGAGGACCGCGCCGACCACGACGACCGCGGCCCAGGCGGTGCGGAACGGGAGGCTCCCGGACACCCTGCCGCCGGGCGCCCCGGTGCTCGCCGCCGCCGTTCCTCCAGCACGTCCGGCGGGTGCACGGGTCGTGGACTCACCGGCCGCAGGTGCCGTCCCCGCCCCACCGGACTCGGCCACCGCACCGGCCCCGGCCTCCACATCGGCCCCGGCCGCCCCACCGGCCCCGGCCGCCCCACCGGCCCCAGCCCCCGCACCGGCCCCGGCCTCCACACCGGCCCCGGCCTCCACACCGGCCCCAGCCCCCGCACCGGCTCCAGCCCCACCACCGGCCCCGGCCGCCCCACGACCCGAGGCCTCGCCCTCCCGCGGCAGCGCCAGCCACCCCGTCGCGGCCAGCGCGGCGAGGACCGTGAGGGCCACGACCGGGACGCTGAGGTAGCGCGGGATCAAGGACAGCCCGCCGACGCCCGCGGCCAGGAACGTGACGACGCCCGCGGCCAGCAGCGCGACGAGCACCGTCCGGACCCGCCGCGGCACGGCGCGCAGGCCGGCGCGCGGCGCGAGCAGCAGCACCGCGAGACCCGCGAGACCCGCGACGAAGACGGGCGGGCGGGACTGGTCGACGAGCTGGGAGACGAGGATCCGTGGCGCCTTGGCGATCCCGCGGTCGCGTCCGAGCTCGTCGGCGAGCTGACTGGTGGCCGTCAGCGAGTGGAACGGATCCCCCGTGACGACGAGGTCCATCAGGACCCAGAGGACGGGGGCGAGCAGGACGAGGCCCAGGTGGACGCCGCGGCCGGGCAGCAGCGGCGCGCGGCTCCAGGCCCGGGCGCCGGGGAACCCCGGGCCGGTCGGCGCCGCGGGGCGGGGCCCCGTCGACCCGGCCTCGGCGTGGCGGGACCCGCCGGCCGGGGTCCGCCCCTCACCCGCGGCGACCGGTCCCCGCACCGGACCGTCCTGCGCCGTCCGGCCCGGCCGCCGCTTCGCGACCGCCGACCAGCGACCGGGGACGGTGCACCACAGCCAGTGCAGGCCGGCGAGGACCCAGGCCTCGGGCCGCAGCAGGCCGGCGAGGACGAGCAGCAGCGCCGGGCCCTTCCAGGCCGTCGGCCGGCGCAGCGCCCACGCGCCGGCCCAGGTGACGAGCGCCAGGAACGGCACGTCGAGGTAGCCCTTGGCGGCCAGCAGGCCGAACGCGAAGCTCGACAGCAGCAGCAGCCCCGCGACCGCGGCGGTGGCGCGGCCGACGCGGACGGCGCGCTCCGGCGGCGCGATCGCCTCGCCGGCGACGCGGCCCAGCCGGGCGGTCCCGGCGGCCAGGACAGCGAGCGACAGCGCGCTGATCAGCACCATCGCCCGGTCCCCGTCGTCGCCGAGCAGCCCGACGACCGGCACGCCGATCGCGACCCACAGCGGGTGCGGCGTGGACGCGGCGTAGCCCTCGAACCCGGGCTTGGCCCCGTCGAGCAGCTCACGCGCCCAGACGAGGTCCAGGACGGTGTCGTAGTTGCCGGCGGACGGGAAGGCCAGCCAGACGACGATCGCCCCGACCACGCCGAGGGCGAGGATCGCCCACTCGACGCCGGTGCCGTAGGGGTCGCGGGCGGCGGGGCCGTCGACGCCCGCGACGGCGCTCGGGCCCCGGGACGGAGCGACCGTCTGCGGCCCATCAGATC
>NZ_JBFAPC010000282.1:0-3973 GCF_040675535.1 Patulibacter sp. NPDC049589
TCTACGTCAACTGGTTCCGCAAGGACGCGGACGGCCGGTTCATCTGGCCCGGCTTCGGCGAGAACTCCCGCGTCCTCGAATGGATCTTCCGCCGCTGCAACGGTGAGGGCGAGGCCGTCGAGACGCCGATCGGCCTGGTGCCGACCCCCCGGGACCTCAACACCGACGGCTTGGATCTCAGCGACCAGGACGTCCGGACCCTGCTCGCGGTCGACGAGGACGCCGTCCGTTTGGAGCTGCCGCAGATCGAGGCGTACCTGCAGACCTACGGCGCGCACCTGCCCACCGAGATCATGGGCCAGCTGATCACCCTCAAACGCCGTCTGAGCGCCTGACCGCGGGTGACCGGCGCGCCCGCCGGTCACCTCCCTCTCCCCCGGCCACCGTCGCAGTGGATCGTTCGTGGGTGTCGCGTGTGGTGGGGGCCTCGACTGATGGCCACCGCACGGTCGCCGACTGCCGCAGTTCGGTGTCCGGCGGGGGCATCCCGAAACGGATCGTCTTTCGGGACGTCGTCCCTACAGGTCGAGGTGCAGTCGAAGGGCGTCGTCGATCTCGGACATGAGCGTCACCGGAAGACGGGCCAACGCCGGCCCGATGCGGTCGACGGAGACCGACCGGACCTGCTCCGCCTGCGCCTTGGAGTCCACCCGCAGGCCCGAGCGCTCGGCGGGGAGCAGCACCTGGAAGGGGTAGACCCGGCGGACGTTGCTCGTCACCGGCACGACGGTCACCACACCGCGTCCCAGGCGGGCGGCGGTGGTGTTCGCCCGGTCGTTGCCGACGAGGACCACCGGACGGCGCTCGTCGGCCTCGCTGGCTCGAACCGGGTCGAGGTCCGCGAGCCGGACCTCACCTCTCTGCATCACGGACCCCGTCGCCGGTGGACGGCTCCCAGAGTGCGCGGTCGCCGGACGACTCCCAGTCGTCCCATGCTTCCGCGTAGTCCTGCTCCAACCCCGCAGATCGGAGGAGCCGGATCGCGTGCTGGACCGCGGCGGAGCGCGACGGCAGCCCCGAGCTCCGTGCGAACCGGTCGAGCTCGGCGACGTCGTCCTCGGACAGGCTGACGCTCACTTTCATACCCCGGATGCTACCCGAGTAGCAACGCGATGAGATGCCGATCTCTGGTCGGATCCGGGCACGGTGGAGGTGCGCGACGACCCGCAAATCCTAGGGTCCGTGTCTGGGGTTCGAAGCATTGTGCGCCGAACCGGGCGTCGCGACACTGCGCCGGATGCTCCCCCGCCCGCGAAGGCTGCCGGCGGGTCGAGCCCGACCCCCAGAAGAAGTGATGTCCCCCGACATGAAGCACCTGAAGAACCTCCTGCGCGCCAGCATCCTGGCCGCCGCGCTCGGCGTGGCCCTGCCCGCCGGCGCGTCAGCCGCGACCGGCTCGATCCACGGCACGGTCACCAAGGCCAGCGACGGGGCCGCGGTCTCGCAGTACGCCGTCGACCTCTACGGCTCGACCCGCGTGAAGGTCGGCTCCGTCTGCACCGACGGCACCGGGAAGTACGCGTTCACGGGCCTGGCGACCGACTCGTACTACGTCTCGTTCTCCGGGGATCCGGCCGCCCCGTGCGCCGCGACCGGGTGGGCCCCGCGCTGGTACACCAGCCTGCAGGCGAAGCACGCGACCCCCGTCGCCGTGGTCGACGGCGCGGATCGGCCGGGCATCGACACGACGCTCAGTCCCGAGGGGACGGTCAGCGGCAAGGTGACCGAGGCAGCCGGCGGCGCAGGCCTCCCGGGTGTGTCGGCCCGCGTGATCGACACCGACGGCGTCGAGGCCGGCCGCGCGTGCACGGCTCCCGACGGCACGTACGAGGTCCGGCGCCTGACACCCCTGCCGTACATCGTCCAGTTCGTCCCGGATGCCACCTGCGCCCCGATCGGTGCCTACGCGAGCCGGTACTACCAGTTCGGGAATCCGGCCGGGGCCGAGACGGCGGCCGGGGCCTCGGCCGTCAGCACGGACTACGGCCAGGACAAGAGCGGGATCGACGTCCGGCTCGCCCTCCCGGTCCAGGTCGTCCAGCGCACCCTCACCGTCACCACGACCGGTTCGGGGTCGGTCGCGGGTGCGGCCGGCGGGATCTCGTGCCCCGGGACCTGCTCGGTCACGCGTGCGCAGGGCACCGTCGTCACGCTGACGCCGACCGCGGCCGCCCGATCGACGTTCACCGGCTGGACGGGCGCCTGCTCCGGCGCCGGTGCCTGCACGGTGACGCTCGACGGCGACAAGACGGTCGGCGCGACGTTCGCACCCACCGGCGGCGGGGTCGTCCCCGGCGGCGGCGTTCCCAGTGGCGGCGGCGCGGGCGGCGGCGCGGGCGGCGGGACGACCGGCGGCGGGACCGGCACGCCGCCCGTGGTGGTCCCTCCTGCGACCCCGACCCCGGGTGGCTCCGGCACGTCCGTACCGAAGGCGAAGTGCACGGTCGCCGCGCCCTCGAAGGTCCGGCGCGGCCGGTTCACCGTCAAGGTCCGCTGCGACCGCAAGGCCAAGCTCGTCGTCGGCGGCACCCTGAAGTTCAAGCGCGGCAAGAAGACCACGACCGTCAAGCTCGCGACCTCGACGAGCACGGCCACCACGAAGACCGTGTCGATCAAGGTGCCGGCGAAGGCGGCGCGGGCCCTGAAGGCGAAGGCCAAGCTCTCGGCGACGCTCACCCTGCGGGCCACCACGAGCGGCGGCACCACGTCAGCGGGGAAGAAGGTCGCGCGCATCCGGTAGCCCCCTCCCCCCGCGCGGACTCCCACGCCGTTCGAGCCGCGCCGTTCCGCGGGAGCGTCAATGCGCCTAGGATCGGGGGCGATGGTCGTCCCCCCGCGTCCCCCGCGGCTCCTCGAGCGCGGCCCGGAGCTCGACCTGCTCGCGGACGCCGTCGACGGCGCGGCCGCGGGCCGGCCAGGCCTGATCCTCGTGGAGGGTCCGGGAGGCATCGGCAAGACCCGGCTGCTGACGGCGGCGCGGGACCGGGCGGTCGCCGCCGGGGTGCAGGTCCTCGAGGCCCGCGGCAGCGAGCGCGAGCACCGCCTGCCGTTCGGCGTCGTCGACCAGCTGTTCCCGGCCGAGCGGGACGCCCGGCCCGGACCGACCGCGGACGCCGGGGGCGACGCGTCGTTCGTCACCCTGGCCGCGCTCTTCGGCGCCACCGAGGCGCTGGCCGAGCAGGGTCCGACGATGCTGGTGATCGACGACCTGCACCTCTGCGACGAGCCGTCGCTGCAGTTCCTCGGCTACCTCACGCGGCGCCTCGGCCGCCTGCGGGCCTCCGTCCTGGCGACGCTGCGGCCATTCGAGCGCTCCGCGTCGGCGGCGCTGCTCGGCGAGCTCGTCGGCGATCCGCTCACCACCTCCATCCGGCCGGCCGCGCTCAGCGAGGCGGCCACGTCGGAGCTGCTCGGCGACGCGCTCGGTGAGCCCGCCGACGCGGCGTTCGCCGCGGCGTGCCGGGAGGCGACGGGCGGCAACCCGCTGCTGCTCAGCGAGCTCGTCAAGACGCTGCGGCTCGAGGCGGTGTCGCCGGTGGCCCGGGACCTCGACGCGGTGAACGAGCTCGGCCCGCGGGCGGTGCTGCGGACCGTGCTCGTGCGGCTGGCCGGCCTGCCCGCCGACGCGACGGAGCTCGCGCGGGCGATCGCGGTGCTCGGCAAGACCGCCGACCTGCCGCTCGCCGCCGCGCTGGCCGGACTCGACGCGGACGCCGCGGGTGCCGCCGCCACGGCGCTGATCGGCGCGGAGATCCTGGCCGACCAGTCCGGCACGAGCTTCGTGCACCCGCTCGTCGAGTCCGCCGTCTACGAGGATCTCGCCGCGCCGCAGCGGTCGCTGGCGCACGGCGCCGCCGCCGACCTACTCCGCGAGCGCGGGCGGAGCGCGAGCGCGATCGCCGCGCACCTGGTCCTGGCGCCGCCCGGCGGCACGGCCGAGGCGTGCGACGTGCTCGCCGAGGCCGCCCGCGCC
>NZ_JBFAPC010000283.1:0-3952 GCF_040675535.1 Patulibacter sp. NPDC049589
GCTCGATGCCGGGCGCGGTGCGGTGGTAGAGATCGGGTGCCAGCGCGACATGACCCTGTTCCGCCAGACGCTCGCAGACGTCGCGGACGTGGGCGCTGACCCCGAACAGCTCCATGCCGACCAGGACGGCCGATGTGGAGGGAACGGCCGGCCGGGCCAGGTAGCCGGTCATCGGCGGGCCGTCGCCGGTGGCGATCTCGACAGTCTCGGTGAGCACCATGCCCACCACGGTGGGCGGCACTGATCCATAAGTCCAATACCGGTTTGTGCTGCCATTCATCGTCGCCGCCGCACGACCGCCCGCACCACCCGGCCCCCCAGGCCCCGGCCGCGCGGCCGCGGTCGCCCCGCGAGTACCGCGAGGCGAAGATCGAGGCCTCCCGCCACGACCACTCGGCCGCCTGAGCGCCGCCGCGACGGCACCGGCGGTCGTCGGCGTCGACGTCGGCGCCCGCAGCCTGCACGCCGTCGGGCTGTCGGCGGACCGCCGGCTGCTCCGCGCGGCGGTCTTCGACGCGGCGGACGTCGCCGGCGTGGTCGCCTGGTCCGCGGGCGCCTCGGTGGCGGCGATCGACGGACCCGACGGTCCCAGCCGTGGCCTGCACGCCGACGACGCGACGCTGGCGCCGAAGTTCCGGTCGGGCCGCACGGGCGAGGTCGCCCTCGGGCGTCACCACCGCCACTGGGTCTCCTGGGTGACCCCGTCCGCGGTCCCCGAGGGCGGCTGGATGGCCGTCGCGGTGGCGCTGCACGCGGCGTTCTCGGGCGCCGGGGTGGAGCCCCTGGAGGTCTACCCCCACGCGGCCTTCGCGGAGCTGGCCGGGGCCCGTCGCCTGCCGAGCAAGCAGGGGCCGGCGGGCCTCGCCGCGCGGGTCGCCCTGCTGCGGGACGAGGTCGGCGACGTCCCGCACCTGGAGATGTGGTCCCACGACGGCCTGGACGCGGTGGCCGCCGCGCTCGTGGCCGCGGACCGGCTGGACGGCGTCGCGCGGGCGGCGGGGCCGCTGCCGGGCGACCCCGCGGGCCCCGACGGCGTCCCGCCGGACGACCGCTCGCGGATCTGGCTGCCGCGGCGGCGCTGAGCGGCGGCCCGCAAGGGCCCTCCGCGGGCCGCTCAGCCGCCGTCCGCGGCCAGCCGGGCCTCGACGCTCCGGACCTTGTCCTCGAGCGTCTGGTCGGGCTTGTCGGTCCGCTCGTCGAGCTTGAGGATCGAGTAGGCGCGGGGGAGGCCCAGGTCCAGCGGGACCCGGTGCAGGGTCGCGACGACGGCCAGGATGTCCTCCGTGGTGCCCTCCAGGGACGTGCCCATGCCGTGCATCACGAAGCGGACGCGGTCCTGGGCGCCCAGCCGCCGCTGGATCTCGGCGATGTAGCCGCTGGCGCTCGCCTCGGCGCGGCCGAGGCCGATCACGGTCAGGTCTGCGGTGGACATCGTGCTCGTTCCTCGAGGGGCGGGGAGCCTGGCACGCTACCCGAGGTGCCGGAAGGTCCACGTCACGTCGCGCGGCGCTCAAGTCCGGCGCGCCGCGGGTCGATCCGAAGGGCATGGAGCGGACGGCGTGCACACCCAGGGGCGTCCTGCGGGCGGTGGCGAGGGACATCGAGATGCACCACCACGCGGGGCTGATCGGCGGCCGTGCCGCCCGGCAGCGGACCGCGGCCGTGCGGACCCTCGCGGACCGGCTGGGCGACGACCTCGACCGGCCGATCGACCGGGACGAGATGTGGGCGCTCTACGAGCAGGCCTGCTCGGTCGTCAGCGACCGGCGGACCGCGGAGTCGCTGCGCGGGGTGCTCGGCCAGTTCCTGCTGGAGGCGGTCACCGCGGCGGAGCGGGAGCAGGGCCCGGTGCCGGCCGCAGCGCCTCGGGCCGCCGTCGAGGTCGAGCACTGACGCGGGCTGCCGGGGCGCGGGGCCCCGGGACGATGCGCGGGCCCGGAACGACGAAGGCCCCGCCGGGGCGGGGCCTTCTGCGAGGTGCGCGATACAAGACTCGAACTTGTGACCTCACGCATGTCAAGCGTGCGCTCTAACCAACTGAGCTAATCGCGCGCTGCGGTACTGCGGTGCAGCAGATTAGCAGCGGATCTCAGATCGCGGCGCGCGGGTCCCGGGAGGGCCTCGGATGGACGAAGTCGCTACATTGCCGAGGTCTCGGCACCGTGGCGGAGTGGTTACGCAGCGGCCTGCAAAGCCGTGTACACCGGTTCGATTCCGGTCGGTGCCTCTGAACGACGACGGCCCGCGCTCCTGAGCGCGGGCCGTCGTCGTTGCGGGGTGTGACGGCCCGTTCAAGGCCGTCCTGGACTCCGGGGACCGGGCGGCGGGGGCGGCGCCGGAGCGGCCGCGCCGGTCCTCAGGCCGGCGTCGGGGTGCCGGGCCGCGCCGCGGCGGACGGCAGCTCGTCGGACGCCGGCCCAGAGCCCCCGGGGCGCGGTCTGCGCGCCGCCCGCCACTCGCGGATGCCGAGCGTCCAGCCCGCGCAGCCGGCGACGATCAGGATCGGCATCAGCGGCAGGTTGTAGCGCCCGTGCGCGACCGCGAGCGTGTGGACGCCGGTCGCCACGAGCAGCCCCAGGCCGATCGACGCGATCGCGGCGTCGCGCACCCGGACGACGCCCCAGAGGACCCCGAGCGCGCCGAGCAGCACGATCGCGTCGTGCAGGGCGGTCCACCAGGGGCTGGTGTGGTCGAAGCCGCCGCGGGCGTAGCGCGACCACATCTTCGCGGCCTTGAAGAGCATCATCTTGCCGAAGGAGATCGGGTCGCCCAGCGCGTACTTGCGCAGGTTCTCCTTGGCCTCCTTCGACAGCGCGGCGTCGCGGTCGAGCTCCGGGTGGCGGGCGGCGATGTCGTCGAGGACGACGGCGGCCGGGATGTCCGTGTACGTGCTCCCGGGCTTGGAGTAGGAGGCGTTGGGATGGCGCTTGACCACCTCGTCGCGGAGCGCGAACTTCATGTCGAAGGTCGAGCCGTTGCCGGGCAGGAACGTGCCGACGAACAGCGCCGAGCCGCCGCCGGTGGTGACCGGCACGAACGAGCCGGACTTGTGCGTCGCGTAGATCGTCCACGGCGCCACGACGACGACCAGCCCGACGAGCATCAGCGCGGCGCTCTGGGCGCCCAGTCGCCAGCTGACCGTGTTGCCGAGCACGACGAGCCCGAGGAACGCGCAGAGGATCGGCACGAACAGGAGGTCGGTGCGCGTGAGCAGGACGGCGCCGAACAGCGCGCCGGCCATCGCCCACCACGGTCTGCGTCTGGTCCGCCACGCCAGCGTCAGGGCGGTGAACGCCCAGGCGACGAAGAACGCCCCCAGTGGCTCCGACAACAGGCTGCTGGGGCCCCAGGCCAGCGGCGGGTAGAGCGCGACGACGGCCGCGCCGGCGACGCCCGTCCAGGCGCCGATCAGGACCCAGCCGAGCGCGAAGGCGGCGACGATCGTGCCCGTCGAGATCGCCCACTGCGCGTAGTTCAGGGACTTGAGGTCGTCGCGGCTCGACGGATGATCGCCGGGGGTCAGGTTGTACGCGAGCGCGAAGACGTGAGGCGTGAACGGCGGCCAGTGCAGCGCCTTGACCTCGGCGTCCTTGCGGATCTCGGCGCCCGTGCGCTTGGACTCCTTCGGCACCGGGCCGCGCTTCGTGCGGCCCGTGTACTCGCCGCGCTTGGCGATGTTCTGCGCGATCCCGGTGTAGGAGAGCGCGTCCTGGCTGAGCTTCGGCTGCGGGTGCTGCGCCTGGTAGAGCCGGATCCCGCCCCCGACGACGAGCACCAGGACGAGGGCCAGCCAGGCGGAGCGGGAGATCGAGCGCAGCCGGGGCATCGGCGGGCACGATACGGGGTCGTCGCCGGTCGGGCGTTGCGGTAGGCCTGCGCCAGGTGCGGGCGGGCGAGGTCGAGCATCCGGACGTCGCGCGCGGTGAAGTCGTCCGGCCCGCCCCGCATCAGT
>NZ_JBFAPC010000284.1:0-3912 GCF_040675535.1 Patulibacter sp. NPDC049589
CCGTCTGCTCGGCAACGGCCGCACCCCGGCGCGCGGCGAGCTCTTGTCGTTCCTCCTCTTCGACGACCTCTACTTCGACCTCCTGATCGAGGCCGGCAAGCGCGACGCCCACGACTGGCTGGACCGCCACCCGGACTTCTGGTGCTCGGAGGCCGGCCACGACTTCGACTTCGACACGGGCCGCATCCCGCCGGAGGAGCACACGAACCGCCGGCGCCGCCGGACGGACGACCCGGAGCCGGAGCCGGACGCGGGCGGCGGCGGACGTGGCGGCTCGACCGTCGCGGCCTGAGTCGCGGGCGGCGGTTGGGCCACCGCGGCCTGGGCCGGAGGCGGGCTGGCGGCTGGACCGCCACGGCCTAGCCGGACGCGGGCGGCGGTTGGGTCACCACCGCGGCCTGGGCCGGGGGCGGGACCGCCACGGCGTGGGTCGGCCCGCACCGGCTACGTCGACCGTGAAGACCGGCCCGCCGTCCGGCGGGCCATCGCGCCGTCGGCGGGCGGCCGGGGACGCGCGGCCTCCGGACGATCGTCCGATTCCTCCGCGCCGCCACCGGCCTGATACCCGGCGCACACGCCGCTGGTACCGGACGGGCGCACGATGGGCAGGACCCCGGATTCCCGGCGTCCTTCCGATCCGCTCCGGCGGGCCCCGGAGCACCCCATGGCGAACCGCCCCCGCTGGAGCACCCTCAACCTCGCCGCCCTGAGCGCCGCGACCGCCGCGTCGCGGATCCCGCGGATGGCGGACCTCGTCCCCGCCGCCGCGGGCCGCGATCGCCTGCTCGGGCGGGTGGTCGGTCGCGACCCGTCCGGTGCTGCCGAGGGCCGGCTGCTGGAGCGCGCGGTCGTCCTCGAGCGGATCTCCGGCTCCGGGTGGGACGAGATCGCACCGCTCCTGGGCGCCGGCGGCGCGCACGCCACCGAGCTGCGCTGGGCCGGCGCCGAGCGGGCCTTCCGGTCGGCCGAGGCCTTCCCCGTCCGACGCGATCCGGGCGGACGGCCGCGCCGGCCGGATCCGGAGGTCCTCGACGACCCCGACGCCCGGGCACGCACCCTCGACGGCCTGACGCCGTCCTGGGCCCCGCGGCCGAGCGCGCTGCTGACGATCGACGACGCGACCTGGCTCGCGCACGAGCACGAGGCGCTCGCCCTGATGCGCACGACCGTCGAGCGCGGCGACCTGGCCGACGGCGTCGATCCGGTCGAGGCCCGGCTCTCCTACGAGCGCCGTCGCCTGGCGACGCTCTCCTGGCGGCTCGCGCAGGACGACGCCGGCGAGGACGCCGGCGACCTCGTCCGCGCCGTCGCCGAGGCCACCGCGGAGTGCGTCCTCCTCGCCTCGTCCCTGGCCCGCGGCCGCCGCGTCGAGCGCGACGAGCCGTCGGCGCTGCCGGCGGATGACGCGTCCCCCGTGGAGGTGGGCACCCCGGCCGCGGCCGAGACGGACCGGGCCGGGTCGGGCGGCTGACGGCGGGACGCGGTCGGGAGGCGGTGCGCGCTCCGGGCCGCGGGGGCGGCCGGTGGGCGGCGAGGCTCGGGGCTCGGGGGCGGTCACCAGGATTGCGACCTACGGGGTCGGTTTCCTGGTGGGCGTCCCGTGGTCGGCTGGCGGTGGGCGTGGGCCGGCGGTCGGCACCAGGCTTGGTAGCTGCGAGGTGGGTTTCCTGGTTGCCGTGCCGCGGCCGGCCGAGGGTGGGCGCCCGGCACCAGACTTGGTACCTGCCAGGTGGGTTTCCTGGTGGGCGTGTCGCACCGGGCCGCCGGCGGACCTGACCCGGCCGCCGACACCAGATTCGGCACCTGCCAGGTCGGTTTCCTGGTGGGCGTCGCGGCCCCGGGCCGCGCCCGCCCCCCCGCTACGCGCGCCCCGGGTCGCGCCGGTCGCGCGCCCCGGTGTCGTGTCCCCGGATGCCTCATGCAGGTGGTGAATCAAACGATTCACACACGAGATGGCGCTTCGGGGCACGTGCGATCCCACTGCGGAGCGCCCGGGCGGAACCGTCGCCCACCCGAGAAACGACGGGCCGGCCCGGAGCCGTCCGTCGGTCTCTCACGTTCCGTGCGCCCCGGCCGTCCAACGGACGACGTGCCGCCTGATCGCCCCGCCGGGCGTGTCCTCCCGGCCCCGCAGGTCCGCCCCGACGGGCGTGTCCTCCCGGCCCCGCAGGTCCTCCCGGCCCCGCAGGTCCTCCCGGCCCCGCAGGTCCTCCCGGCCCCGCAGGTCCGCCCCGACGAGCGTGTCCTCCCGGCCCCGCAGGTCCGACCGGCCGTGCAGGTCCGCCCGGCCACGCGGGGCCGTCTCGCCGCGCGGTCCGGTCCCGGCGCCGGCAGGCACCACGTCCCACGCACGCCGACCGCCCCGTCCGCGAAGGTGGGGCGCGCGTGAGCGATCCGACCCCCGCAGCCCCGCGCCGTCGACGCCGGCCCGTGCCGCGTCCGCCGTTCGAGGTGGTCGTGGAGCGCCACGGGCCGGCCGTGCTGCGGTTCTGCGTCGCCCGGATGGGACCCGACCGCGGGGAGGAGTGCTTCCAGGAGACGTTGCTCGCCGCGCTGCGGGCGTACGACGAGCTGCGCGACCCCGGCGCGGTCGGCGGCTGGCTGTTCCAGATCGCCCAGCGCAAGATCGTCGACGCCGCCCGGTCGGCCGCGCGGGCGCCGGACCCGGCCGGCGACGACCTGGAGGCGCACCTGGACCCGTGGCACGACCCGGAGCCGGGGTCCGGGATCTGGGCGCGGGTTGCGACGCTGCCCCCGAAGCAGCGCGAGGCGCTCGCGCTCCGGTACCTGGCGGACCTCTCGCACGCCGACGTCGCCGTCGCGATGGGCACGTCGGTCGAGGCCGCCCGCCGCAGCGTCTTCGAGGGCCTGCGCCGGCTGCGCGACGAGGTCGAGCGATGACCGCCCGCGCCGCGACCCACGTCGGACCGACCACGGGACGCACCGCCGCGACCCACATCAGACCGGCGGCGATGTGCGCCGCCGGTCGCCGCCGCGGCTCCACGACCCACCCGTCCCGTCCCCGCCCTCACGGAACCGACCCCCGGGACGTCCTACGAGCATGAGCACCACCGATCCGACCGACGATCCGGAGCTCACCGGCGCCCTGCGGGCCGGGCTGCCCGCTTCGGCCGGCGACGACTGGGCCGCGGTCCGCGCCCGGTTCGCCGCCCGGGCGGTCGCCGACGGGCTCGTCGACGTCGCCTACGAGGACCACGAGAGCCCGGTCGGCCCGCTGCGGATCGCGGCGACGCCGCGGGGGATCGTCCGCCTCGTGCTGCCCGCCGAGGACCCCGACGCGGTGCTCGAGGCCGTGGCCGGGGCGATCTCGGCGCGCGTGGTGCGGGTCGCGACCCCGGCGCTGAGCGCGGTGCGCCGCGAGCTCGACGAGTACTTCGACGGCGACCGCCGCGCGTTCGACGTGCCGCTGGACTGGGCGCTCAGCCGGGCGTTCCGCCGCGAGGTGCTGCGCGCCACGGCGCTGATCCCGTACGGCACGACCGCGTCGTACCGGCGGGTGGCGACCGACGCCGGCAGCGCGAACGCCGTCCGCGCCGCCGGCACCGCGCTGGCCACCAACCCGCTGCCGATCCTCGTGCCGTGCCACCGCGTGGTGCGCTCGGACGGCGGGCTCGGCGCCTACCTCGGGGGCGTGGAGATGAAGGAGCGGCTGCTGGCGCTCGAGGGCGCCATCGCGGCGTAGGCCGCCGCGCGCCACCGCACCGCCATGCCGACGCGCACCCCGCACCCCGACCACCACGCCTCCGCGATCAGTGATCAGTTCCGGGCACGCCCAGAAACTGACACCAAGCCGCTCAGCCTGAATCCACCGTTCTGTCGGGTGGATGAGGAAGAGTGACCTCCCAAGCAGGGCTTGAAAGCGGCTGATTCCAGCAGCCGCGGCCTCGCTCG